>JAMOAC010000382.1 GCA_023621975.1 Bacillota bacterium
TGATATTGTTCTGAATGACTGATATTGTTCCGGAGGATGTATGTACCAGGACTTGAAAAGCAAGCTTGAAATGTATAAAAAGAGCCTGGCTGCAAAAAATAATTCCACTGCAAAGCCGTGTCCGCAGGCAAACAGGGATTTTGACATTGACAGGCTTGTGGACGGATTTGTATGCAGTAATGGCGAGGGTTCCTGCTTTATAACTGAAGAAAGGTATCCTGCTTCATATATTTATGGAGGATGCAGTATCGGGAATGTGGCAACTCTCAGCACCGATATTTTGATGAAAATTTGCAGTGATGTTCATGAAGGTATGGGTGTGGGAGATTTTTTGTTCCTTGATACTGAGACTACCGGGCTTTCCGGAGGGACGGGCACAGTAGCATTTCTTATCGGAGCTGGATTTTTTGAAGCAGGAGAATTTGTATTGCGACAGTTTTTTATGAGGGATTATGACGAAGAACCTGCCATGCTCACTGCATTTAACGAGCTGTTGTCAGGGCACAAAGGGCTTGTGACGTTTAACGGCAAGGCTTTTGACTGGAATTTGCTACAGACGAGGTTTGTTTTTAACAGGATAAAACCCCTGATGAGTGAACCTGTCCACCTGGACCTTCTGTACCCGTCAAGAAAAATATGGGGGCTTAAGCTGGAAAGCTGTTCCCTGGCATCGATAGAGGAAAATGTGCTTGAAGAGTACAGGACTGACGATATTCCCGGTGCCCTGATACCGTCGGTATACTTCAAGTACCTTGAGAGCAGGGATGCAAGGGATATGAAACGGGTAATAAAGCATAACAAGTTGGATATACTGTCAATGGCATCACTTTTGTACAGGATATGCTCAATGCTTCACGATCCGTTGTCTGAAACCGACGGGGACAGGGAACTTTTGGGGATAGGTAAAATATTCGAATCAAGCGGCGATTTTCAGAATGTTATAGACTGCTTTGAGGCATGTATGGAATCCAAAAGCGTTGCGGTGAAGGAATGCGCTTCAAAAAGGTTGTCCCGAATCTATAAAAAAAGCAAAAACTATGAGAAAGCAGTTGAACATTGGAACAACATGTTGAAAGACCCCTCCATCCCCAAAATATTCCCTTTGATAGAGCTGGCAAAGTATTATGAGCACAAGGAAAAGAATCCTTACAAGGCACTTGAAATTGTTGAAGAGGCTGTTAGAATAAGCGCCGGAATGGGTATTATGAATAATATCCATCATAAGGATTTGAAGAAAAGACTTGAACGGCTCAGAAGGAAGACTGGAGGTGGCAAATATGGATGATGTAGTAAAAAACAAAGATAGTGGAATTAACAAAGATGATATCAAAAATGGCAATGAAATAAAAAATAATTACAATGAAGATATAAATTGTGATAATGAAAATAGCAGCATTTGCCGTGGAAAGCCTGCATCTGCATCACAGGTCGAGATGACGCAGCTTGTGCTCCCAAATGATACCAATATATTGGGGAATCTTTTGGGAGGAACTATGATGCACTGGATAGATATTGCAGGTGCCATGGCGGCTTCCAGGCATTCAGGCAGGGTAGTGGCAACCGTTGCTGTTGACAGCCTTGATTTCAGGCATCCTGTCAGGATGGGAGAACTGGTTATATTGAGAGCAAAGCTTACCTGGGTTGGCAGAACTTCAATGGAGGCAGTAGTAAAAGCATATGCTGAGAATTACAAGACCGGAAGCGTTATTCTCACAAACAAGGCATATATAACATATGTCGCACTTGATGAAAACGGAAAGCCTACACCCATACCGCCGCTGATTATCGAGACAGAGGAAGAAAGGAAGGAATTCCTTGCGGCAGAGCAGCGAAGGATTGAACGTTTAAAAAGAAAATACAGCGAAACGATATGATTCCAGTTTAATGAGCACCATGTCATAAGTATGCACTTCTGAAAATATTAATAAAAAGAATATATTTTTGTGAGTTAAGTGAGGTTGCAATGTCAAAGAAGTCATTTTTCAGCGGTGCAATAATACTTATGATAGCAGGGCTCATTGTAAGGGTTTTTGGCTTTATATACAGAATATACCTTTCAAACCTTATCGGTGCTGAAGGCATGGGCCTTTTTCAGCTGATTTCACCTGTATATTCCCTGATAATTCTCACTCTTACCTCCGGAATATCCATAGCGGTATCAAAGATGGTTGCCGAAGAAGAAGCAAGGAGCCATTATATAAACTTGAGAAGGATAACATCCTGTGCGGCAGTGTTTGTAGTTATTTGTGGCACCATCGTTTCCCTGTTGATTGCGTTTAATGTTGATTTCATTGTAAAAACCATTTTAAAGGACAACAGGACCCATTATGCCATGCTTGTCCTCTTGCCTACTATTCCTGTCATTGCGGCGGCTTCTGCATTGAAAGGGTATTTTTATGGAACACAGGATGTTACACCGACGGCTGTTTCGCAGGTTGTGGAACAGATAGTGAGAATAGCCATTGTATTGTTGACTGCTTCATACTTTCTTAATCTCGGATTGGAGTATGCATGTGCCCTTGCCACGGCGGGCATGGCACTGGGAGAGATTTCCAACCTTGCAGTGCTGTATGTAATATATATTGCCAGAAAGAAGAAAACCAAACACCTTCCAAAAACAGGCATACTGCGAAAAAGGGTTATTTTTAAGAACCTTATAATCATATCGGCCCCTGTATCTTTTAACAGGTTCATTACCTCCATAATGGCCGCAGTAGAGTATATAATGATCCCGAGAATGCTGTTGGCAGGAGGAAATGATTATCAGACAAGTATTGCAATGTACGGTAAGCTGACAGGTATGGCAATGCCTCTTGTTTTCTTCCCCTGTATAGTGACATCATCCCTTGCTACAACACTTGTACCTGCAATTTCAGAAGCCATGTCCCTCAGAAACATCAGAGCGGCAAATTACAGGATTTCAAAATCAATACAGATAACACTGGTGCTTGGCTTTATGTTTACAACGCTGTTTCTGGCGTATCCTAACGAAATCGGAAACATACTGTACAAAAATGAAGACATAGGGTGGATACTTCGCCTGCTTTCATTCACCTGTATTTTTGTATACCTTCAACAGACGCTCCTGGGCATAATGAACGGCCTGGGCAAACAGGGCATATCACTCAGGAATTCAATAATTGGGTACGTGATAAGAATATGCTTTGTATATTTTTGTGTTCCCAGGTATGGCATAGAAGGCTATGTATGGGGTATGATAGTAAGCCTTGCAATTGTGTGCATACTTGATTTGTATAAAGTCTCTTCAGTTACGGGAATGCATTTTGACATCAGGAACTGGATTTTCAAACCAGGAATTGCAGGCATTGCTGTTCTTGCTACAGGAAAATACATATACAGTTTTTTCAGTATTTTTACGGATAATTATATTATCAACATAATACTTGCAGTAGCAGGCAATTTGCTTATAAGCCTGGCCTTGAACTTTGTTACGGGCGCTCTGGAAAGGGAAGAATTGTTGAGACTGGTTGGATTCAAAAAATACCAAAATAGCATGAAACTGTGAGCATTACTTAGATATTTTCATAAAATAAAAGATTTTATCAAACAAAGGTCAGATAAGGTCAAAAATTGGTTTTGCATTAAAATTATTCCTGTGAGATAATGTACTCGAAGGTCAAAGAAAGTCAAAGACAAACGGTACATAAATTAATTAAAATTTATAAAAATTTTAGGAGGTGTTGTTAATGTTCGGACTTACTCCATTTAATAGAAGAGAAAACGGCTTAATGAGAAGGGATCCCTGGGGAATCAGGTCAATATTCGAAGATTTCTTTGATGATGCATTTTTTCCTGGCTTTTTTGCAGCCGGCAATCCAATTAGAGCCGATATACGTGAGACCGATAAGGAATATATTATAGAAGCTGAAGTTCCTGGTGCGAGAAAAGAGGATATCAGGATTGATCTGAAGGATGACGTGCTCACAATATCGGTACAGCGCAATGAAGTTATAAACGAGGAAAGAGAAAACTACATCAGAAGGGAGAGAAGATACGGAACTTGCAGCAGGAGCTTCTATGTAGACAACATCAGGCCCGATGATGTAAAGGCAAAATACAATGACGGAATTCTTACCATCGTACTTCCTAAGGCGGAAAGCCGCAAGAGCAGCGGACGCAGAATTGATATACAATAAAATGTGACAGCAATTAAAGCAGTAATTGCATGACAGTATGTGGCAGGTGACATGTGACAGGGGATGGTTCCATGTCATATAAGGTTGACAGGGAACCGTCCCCTGGTTTGTTTTGCCCTGTTATGCCTGAGAACAGGGCAACGCCGTTACTTATCCTGCCACGAATTCGTATCCAGTTCCGAACTTAAAGAAGCGGTATGCTTCTTTTTTCAATTTTATTGTTTTCCAACCACGAAATCATTTTGCATAATTTACAAATACCTTCTTCAATTTGCTCTTTATATACGGATGCAAAGCTGAGACGAATGTTATCAAGCTTTTGTACGTGCGGGCTGCTGTAGAATATTCTGCCGGGGGCAAATACAATATCTTCCGATGCAGCCTGCCTGGTAAGCGTCTCAATGGGAAAGCCGTAAGGAAAGCTGAGCCAGATATTCAGGCCACCTCCAGGCGGGGAAAACCTGACGCAGGGAGGCAGAAATCTATTCAGTGCCCGGATAATTTCAAAGTATCTTTCTTTGTATATATTGTACATAAATTTAAAATGCTTGTCCCAGTATCCTTTCCTGATATATAGGTCGAACGCGCGCTGAATCAAACCTGAAGTGGATATATCAGTTGTATGCTTGGCCTGGAGAATGATGCCTGCCAACCTGGACGGGACTATCATGAATCCAAGCCTTAAGCCCGGCATAAATATTTTTGAGAAACTTTTTATTAATATAACCCTGTCATGGGTGTCAATGGCCTTCAAAGGCAGATAATTCCTGTTTTCAAAATCAAGATCACTTACATAATCATCTTCCAGTATATAAAAGTTATACTTTATTGCCAGGTTTATAATTTCCCTTCTTTTGTCATTACTGTAAGAATACCCGGTAGGGTTCTGAAAGGAAGGAATTGAATACACGAGCTTTGGACGGTGTTTCTTTACATTGTATTCAAAAAGGTCAAGGTCAGGCCCGTCTTCCAGCATTTCAACATCTACTATATGTGCACCTCTTGATTTGAACACGGCAAGCGCACCTGTATAAGTAGGGCTTTCGGTAACCACGCAATCCCCCTGGGTGAGAAGAGCTTTTGAAATTATATCTATACCCTGCTGTGCTCCTGAAATAATCTGGATACTTTCAGGAGAAGCCGTTATATTTGATTTATGCAGTGTCTCGGGTATTGATTCCCGAAGAGGATAAAAACCCTGACTGTCCTGATACCCGAAGGCATTACCCCTGTCCCGCTCAAGTACTTCATCGAGTACCTTCCTGAAATCTTCCACGGGGAAAAGCTCAGGTGTGGGAGTAGCGCTTGCAAAGTTGACAGTGTTTGCCCCTATTTTTATTTGGCCGTTGCTTATCAGAAATATGTCATCCTGCTGATAAAGCTCATCCGAAATGGGATTTTCATCATTTAATGTATTATTTGACACCGGGGGCATGCAGGGGGACACAAAAGTACCGCTGCCTTGTTTTTTATACACATATCCTTCATTTTCCAGCATCTTTAGCGCTGAAACCACAGTTACCTGGTTTATTTGAAGGGAATCCCTGAATTGTCGTACTGAAGGCAGCCTGAAATCGGGCAGCAATGTACCTTCCAATATCATTTTTTTTATAACATTGTATAGCTGCATATACATGGGTATCTTTGAATTTTTGTCAAGTCTTATGGAATCAAGTAATGTTGTTGCATCTTTCATAAAATTTTTCTCCTTACTGCATAATGTAAGCTGTGTAACATTGCACATGATGTATGTTATATAATATTGCAGCATAATATAAGTACTGCAAATTGAAGCATAGTGTAAGAGGTATATTATTGTTTGCACAATTGGTAACTGTATCGATACAATTCTAACAGAACAGATACGAAGTGTAAAGAGATTCATCAGTGGACGTGTATGACAGAAGTGCATTACAAGGTGCATGACAGGGGACGGTTCTTGTGCCTGGCCTGGCAGGCACAAGAACCGCCCCCTGGTTTTATTCTTTTTCTAAAACCTGATCACTCTTGGCTCTTCGGTAAATGAATAGAAGGTGGCTGTTGCATCCTCAAAATAGAGGACCTCAGTATTGTCATCTTCCGGTGAATACATTGATTGGAGTTCCGGATAATTGTCAAGTAAATGCTTTTTTGCCTCCACTCTGTCATCCCTGATGAGCTTGCCTGACACTCTAAGCCATTTTCCGTTAGCATAAGCACATATTTCCGCTTTTGGATTTGCCTGAAGCTGTTTAGACACATCTTTTACCTTGCCTGTCTGGATATAAAGTTTGCCTTCAAAAATATCCACTGTTCCAAAAGGCCTGACTCTTGGCTGATCTCCTTCTACTGTAGCCAGATAATATACCCCGCATTTCTTTAAAAACTCGTAAACTTCTTCCATGTTTTTTCCTCCTTTTTGTGATAGGGGACGTTTGATAGGGGACGTTTCTCCACTTTTCGCACTTTCGGGGTCGTTTCACTGCTTTCGGGGACGTTTCTCCACTAACGAAAGCGAAAAGTGTGAAAAAGAGAGAACTGTCCCCTTCAATGCTGAACCGTTCCCTGTCATGCACCTTGTCTGTTTCCGGGAACATTGTAAGCAAAAACATTTTTTATGTCAACATAACTGTCCATTCAATATATTTGACTATTGCTCCTCTGATGATATAATTATTTGAAAATAAAAAGATTTACAAAAAATTCAGCGGAAGGACATGTAAAACATATGAAAAGTACTGCAAAAACAGTTGGAATGGTAATGTTTATTACAATATT
>JAMOAC010000015.1 GCA_023621975.1 Bacillota bacterium
TTTGAATTCCTAAAAGATGAAAAAAATGTTCAAACCTACCTGCCTGCCTTTATAGGGGAAAGTGCCAAAAATATCTACAAGCATGTCCATTTTGAAGTTTTCAGGTTCGATGTGTCGCACTATCTTGAGGATGGCCGTATCGGGGATCATGAAGCCGTTCTGCTGTTTGATTACAGCAGAGCTCATAAAGTCAACGGCCGGTATAAATTTTACAAGATAGCAGGTATACAATAAATTTAATATTTTATTAATAGCTGTTTATTAATGCTTAATTAATTATTTTCAAATTGCTTTTAATCATTTCTTTTTATTATTACTTGATTGTTTTCAAGTTGTTTTAATATTTTTATCATTTCTAGATTAATATGGAAAATTTGTAAAAAAGTATTAACAAACCAGCTATATTATTGTAAAATAGAGGAAGTACATGAAAATTATTGTAATTATGATTTTAAAATATTAGCAATTAATTTAACTTCAAATTATTTGCAAGTAATTGTTAAAACGGCTGATATTGCTACGCATTTATTAGAACAGCTGATATTGATATGTATTTATTAAAACAGCTGATATATTGTTACATTTAATACACCAGATGTTATATTGTTATGCATTTACTAAAACAGCTTATATATTATTGGTATATTGCTGACATGTTAAAATCCCGAGAATTCACATACAGGCAGGTGGGGGATTGTGCTTTGGAGGCTTTGTAAAAAAACCAGGACGAATGCAGCCCCTTGCATGGGAAGTATTACTGTTGAAGCGGCAATTGTCGTCCCTGTGATTATTTTAAGCCTCGTTGCAATAATATACGCTTCCTTTCTTGCCTTTCAAAAGGCATACCTCCAGTTACTTGCAGACAGGACTGCCGAAAGGGGCGCACATTTCTGGAAAAACAGGTACGCAAATATCGAAACCGGCAGGGATTATAAAACTTGCCCCGAGGGTATGGAGCTTTACTGGTGGATCTGGGATACTTCTAATGATGAAAAGAGGGCCAAGGTGGAGTCATACCTGGAAAACAGGGCAGGAAGGTATTCAATAATAAAATCGGCGGACAGGAAAGCTCACGTGAGCCTTTTGAATTATATAGCCGGCAAAAAGGTAAGGGTTGCCATTGAGGAAAGCTATGTTATTCCCGGAGCAAGCCTTCTTAAAGCATTCGGAATAAGAGATAAGTATAAAATCAGGGTTGTATCTGAAGCTGTCATAAGGGATCCTGATGAATTTATAAGAAATGTGGATTTATTAATCGACGTGGAGAGGGAGCTTGAGGAAAAATTTCCGGGGCTTAAGGCTACCGGCGACAAAGTGCGTGGCGTGATAGAGGATATGCATGACAGGATTAAAAAACTGCTGGAATGGTGATTACGGGGGGAGATATGCAGTGGCGAAAACCAGCAACAAAGGTCAGGTAACGGTTTTCCTGTGCATACTGCTGATGGCGCTTGTAATCCTGGCAGGGGTAATTGTTGATGTCATAAGAATTGTAAACGGTGAAGCCCAGGCAAAAAGGGCGGTCTTAAGTGCCGCAAAGTCGGCGCTTTCCGGATTTGACAGCGATCTTAAGGAAGACTACGGGATATTTGCCATTAGCGAAAGAGACAGCAGGAGAATCAGGTCAACTGTCGAGAGCTATCTTAAGAAAAACCTCATGATATCAGAAATTAAGGAAATCTCAGATGCTGAAGCTTCAGATGAAGGAGCTACAAATGAGGGCAACATAAATGAGAGTAATCCAGATGAGGAAATTCCAAACCTGCTTGATATTTACGGATTCAGGATAGAAAATATCGAAGTTACTCCGATGCTAAACCTCACCGAAAATGATACAGTAAGGAACCAGATCCTTCAGTATATGAAATACAGGGCACCTAAAGAAATAGTCGAAGGCATATGGGAAAGGCTTTCGGTTGTAAAGGAAGCAAGTGACATATCTGAAGCATACCGGATGAGGTATAAGGTGGACAAGCTGCTGGCTGAAATTGACGGAGTGCAGCAGGCCTTAAAAAAGAACATTGACGGGGATGGAAGCACAGGTGAATTTTATGTAAACGGATATAACAAAGGCGGAATAAAACATGAAATGATATACAGATTTGCGGAAAAAGCCGCACAATGCTGTGCCCTGGGGAAAAGTATCAGTGAACTTGCGGCGGCAAAAGATGAACTAATTGAGCTGATGGCCAAAACTGAAAGCGAAGAGGAAGCAGCAAGGTTGGCTGAAAACATGGCCCAGTTGGATGAGTCCATTCGCCTGCTGTGCAGCCAGCTTGACGGAGCACAGAGGGAAAGGGACAATATTTTTCGTGAATTGCGGGAAAGGCATACCCGCGGCTTTATTCAGCCAAATGCTGACGCTGAAAGGAATATTAAAAGAATCATGGAAATGGCAAAAGAGGCCGGAGAAGAAATAAACAGACTCGAAAGGTATCTGAGGGAGGATTTTGAAGTGGAAGGCGAGCTGTCTGCTTCCTTCAAATCAACTTGCGAAGCTGACATAAAAAAGTTGAAGGAGCTGGCCGCACAGGGAAGTGAATCGGAAAAAATACTTGATTATGTAGATGAAAACATAAAATTACTGAACGATGAGCTGGGAAAGCTTGAACAGGTTGAATCGGTGGTGAGGACCGAGCAGGATCCCGAAAGAATCAGGCAAACCGTTTTAAGGCTTTTAACTGAAAATGTCCAAAAATATAACAACAGGATAGACTATGATTATGAGAGGCCGGTAAAACAAGGAGATGTTTCCGATCCGCGAAAGGGTTTGCAGGATAGAATCGGCAAAGCCCTGAAAAACGATGAAAACGAAGGCGGAGGGCAACAAGACAGGGACATAAAAGAATCAGGTATAGATATGGAGCTGCTTCCCTCAAAAAGAAAAGTCAAAAGCCCTTCCTTTGATGCTGAAGATTGGCGCTATTTGAAAAGCATGGAGTATGGCGATAATTATTCGGAACCTGAAAGTTCAGCATCCGGACTGTACGAAGTGGCATACGGCGGAAACCTTGAAGGGGTTGACAGGGAAGCGGACTTCTATGACAAGCAGGGCATGTTTGCTGAAAATGCCTTCAGTTTTTTGGGTTCCATGGGCAAAATTCTTGGAAAGGGCTTGTCTTCGTTAAGAGACGAAATATACATAAATGAATACATAATGGGCATGTTTAAAAATTCCGTTCCAGTACTTAAATACGATAACGGGGAAAAGAAAGATGTGGATTTAAGCGGTGTAGACAAAAGCATGAGGGAAACTTTCTTTGAAAGCGAGGTTGAATACATCCTTCACGGGAAGTCATCCGAAAGTGCCAACAAGCTGTTGACAAAATCCCAGATACTCCTGATCAGGTTTGGCATGAATACCATCCACGTCTACAGCGATGTGAAGAAAAAAGAATTTGCCACAGCAGTTGCCACGGCAATAGCAGGATGGTGGACCGGAGGGGCCGGAATACCCCTGTTGTCAAACCTGATTATGTGCAGCTGGGGAATGGCTGAAGCCATTATAGACCTGAATGATTTAATGGACGGCAAATCAGTGCCCTTTTATAAAAAAGGAGGGGACTGGAAGCTTGATATCGGGATTCCGGGCCTGGACGGGATGAAAACCGACAGCCGGCTATGTTTTTCCTACCATGATTATCTCAGGCTGTTCCTTTTGCTGAAAAACCCTGATGAGAAAATAGGCCGTATAGAGGATTTAATACAGCTTAATATGATGAAACATGATCAGTCCTTTGAAATGGCATGCAGCCATACCTGTATCAGGATAGAAGCGGAATTTTCCATCAGGTACATGTTTTTTACGGGCATGTTCATTCCTCCTGAAAAAAAGACAAAGGACGGCAGGCATTTGATCAGGGTGGTGCTGTATGAATATTATTGACACAAGGGAAAAAGGTTCTGTAACTGTTGAAGCGGCTCTTGCATTTCCCCTGTTTATATGCCTTATTGTGTTTGTTGTGTTTATTGTAAAGGTAGTTTATGTCCATGAAATGATACAGCATGCAATAGATGAAACAGCAAACCGGCTTGCTGATCTGGGGTACGTATTTTACGTCAGCGGGATGGAAGAAATAAATGACAGTATCCGTGACGGCATGGAGAGCAGGTCCGAGCTTTTCAGGAGACATTCAGAGGACATCATGGACGCGTTGGAAAAACTGGACAATATTGAAAAGATGGATGAATCAGTGGACAAGATATCGGACGTAATTGAAGAGGTATCGGAAGACCCGGAGGAGGAGTTGAAAAGCATTGTTTTCCTTGTTGGAAAAGAAGCTTTTGAAGATATCAAGACACAGCTTATTCTGCCCATGGTAAAGCAATATATAAAAAAATATCTTGACGTGGAAGAAACAGGGGATATTAATGCAAAACTATTGGGATTGAATGTAAAAAAGGGTTTTGACGGCCTGGATTTCAGCAAATCCGGTTTCTTTAGGGACAAAAACAACGATATTGATATAGTTGTGGAATACAGCATGAGCCTGCCGCTTCCGTTTAAATTGTTTCCTGATATAAGGATAGTTCAAAGAGCTTGTGCCAGGGCATGGACAAGTGGAGTTTTGCCGGCGGATGATGAAGAGGAACACAAAAATGAGGGAGATATCTGGTCGCTGGACAATTTTTCAAGGGGCAGAAAGCTACGCGAAATATTCGGGGGAGATCTTCCATTTAACTTTCCGGTAATCGCAAGCTTTAAAGACGGGGTGGCAACCATGATTAAAAGTATGGATTTGACCGCTTCCACATATCAGGAAGCGGAAACTGTGAGGGAAAAATTATATGGTTATATTGATGAGCTTGCAAATTTTAAAGGTCAGGAGGAGCCATGGGGAAAGGACAGGATAGTTATAAAAAATGACGAAATAAAAGAAAAACAGCTTATTTTGGTTATTCCAGGCAATGAAATAAAACCGGAAGTGGAAAGGGAATTGTACGACTGCGCTAATTATGCAAGGTCAAGAGGGGTGAAAATGACTATCGAAAAATACGGGATGAAAAAAGTTGAATAATGGGGTATATTATAAATTAATCGGATGTATATCCTTACCTTTAATTTTTGCAGGTGATCGGTCATGAATAAATACGAGATAGCGGCTGTACTCAATGACATTGGCTTGCTCCTGGAGTTAAAAGGCGAAAACTTTTTCAAATCAAAAGCCTATTATGATGCGGCCAGAACTATGGAACTCCTTGATGAAGACCCCGAAATACTGGTAAAGGAAGACAGGTTGAAGGACATTAAGGGCTTTGGGAAGGCTTTGACAAAGAAAATAACTGAACTTGTTACCACGGGAAAGCTGCAATACTACGAGGAGCTCAAACAGTCAATCCCCGGCGGTTTGATAGAAATGCTGAAGATACCCGGGCTTGGCCCCAAAAAGATAAGGGCTATATATGAGAAGCTGGGTATAAGCACTATCGGTGAATTGAAATATGCCTGCCTTGAAAACAGGCTGACCAAACTTCCCGGATTTGGTGAGAAGACCCAGCAAAAAGTGCTGGAAGGGATAGAGAATCTTGACAAATACAGGGGAAGGTTTCACTATCACGAAGCGGCAAGGATGGCTGCTGAACTGATTGAAACCCTCAGAAAAAGCGGCAAGGTTATAAGATGCAGCGAGGGAGGAAGCATCAGAAGAAAAAAAGAGACGGTCAAGGATATAGATATACTTGCAAGCAGTGAAGACAGCGAAGCAGTAATGGAGCTTTTCACAGGCCACCCTCTAGTAGCCCAGGTGACTTCAAAGGGCAGCACCAAATCCAGCGTTATTTTGTATAACGGCATGGCGGCTGATTTAAGGGTGGTAAGCGATGAGGAATACCCGTATGCACTGCACCATTTTACCGGAAGCAAGGAACACAATACCGCCATGAGGCATATTTCAAAGCAGCACGGTATAAAGATGAATGAATACGGGCTATTCAGGGGGGATGAATTGATAATATGCAGGACCGAAGAGGAAATTTTTCAGGTTTTCGGCATGAGCTATATTCCGCCGGAATTGAGGGAAAATGCCGGTGAGATTGAAGCCGCCCTGGAAGGCAGAATACCCAAATTAGTTGAAAATGGCGACATTCGCGGTGTATTTCACGTACATACCAACTACAGCGACGGAACAAATTCAATAGAGGAGCTTATCAGGGCCTGTATCGAAAGGGGATATGCATATCTTGGAATATCCGACCACAGCCGATCGGCATTTTATGCTGGAGGGCTCGGTATCGAAGATATAAAAAGACAGCACGAGGAAATTGACAGGCTGAACAGTAAATACCCCAACTTTAAAGTTTTAAAAGGTATAGAGCTGGATATTTTGCCTGACGGAAGCATTGACTACGATGAGGAAGTACTTTCATGGTTTGATTTTACCATAGCTTCAATACACTCGTCTTTCAATCTTGATGAGGATAAAATGACCGAAAGGATAATAAAGGCGATAAAAAACAAGTACGTTACAATACTGGGCCATCCCACGGGAAGACTGCTCCTTTCAAGGGAACCCTACAGGATAAACATGGATGAAGTGATTTGTGCTGCTGCAGAGGAAAATGTTTTTATAGAGATAAATGCAAACCCCTACAGGCTCGACATGGACTGGAGATACTGCAAGGCAGCAAGGGAAGCAGGATGCAAGTTTGTTATATGCCCCGATGCTCACAGGATTGACGGGATAGACGATATGCAATACGGTATCAATGTAGCAAGGAAAGGCTGGCTTGGGAAAGGGGACATATTGAATACGTATGAAATTGCTGATGTATGCAGTTTGCTGAAAAAAGGGAAGTTGTAAAATAAAATGCCGTAATATATAGAAAACTCATGGTAATCCATTGTAAAATGTTTAACGACCAAGAAAAACATTAGCAAAGGAGTACCATGAGTTATATAT
>JAMOAC010000239.1 GCA_023621975.1 Bacillota bacterium
CATTTTTAATCTTATATGAGAATTCAAAGCTTCCATCTGCACCGCTGGTAACCTGGTCAAGATAATCCGTTCCGCCAATAGGATTTATAACAACAACGGTAACTTCCTTGCCTTCGCCAAAGTAAGTATTCCCGGATATTGTTACCATATTGCTGCTGTAGTCTATAGTAATATTTGCCGTAATAGGAGTAATATACGGTAATGTTTTCACTGTAACAGACGGTCCGTCCTCACTCCAGTTACCGCTGGCATCTCCGGCTTCAACTTTAAAAGTATATTCAGTACCTAATTCCAGTCCTGTTACATTATAGCTGTATACATTCCCGCCTACCTCGTCAAGAAGCTCCCCGTTCTTGTAAATTTTATATCCTACAACTGCATTGTCATCCGTAGCTTCCGGCCATGAGAGTGTCAGTCCTGTACCACTTATTTCAGACGCGGTTAATTCGGATCCCTCCGGCCAAACAGGAGCTATGTCGTCTCCTTCCGGTAAAACCTGAACATTTCTCGTTGCTCCGTTGCCAATTGAAGTCTCTACATAAACAACGGTATATTCAGGGAATCGTTTTGAGAATGCAGGCAGGCTTTCTCCTGTATCCGCGTCTTTTGCTACATACGTGGCAAAAGCGTTTGACATTTTGAATTTAAGCCTTATAAACGGAAGATTATATCCGCTGCATGTAATTGTTGCACTTCCCTGTGTTGACGTTCCATTATTTGGAGTATTATATGTTACGTTCAGGTTTAAGTTATCTGCATACATGTGCTGTTCAGTTATTTGTGAACCATTTACATGTACAAGCGAAAATCCTGGATTCGATCTTTGCGCATCTCCCGTTACCAGGTACGGAATACCGGTTACTGAATCAGTTCCTGTCTGGTAATTATGATCATGCCCGGAAATCATGTAGGTGACATTTCTGGATGAATATAAATTCCTTGCCTTTGCTACAGTATTTCCATCTGGTATAAACATATTGAAGTTATGATGTGACACTGATATACGGTGTGTCTTATCTGCAGCTTCAGCCAGGGTTTTATCCAGCCACTCATAGAGAGCATCTCCTACATCGTCATTCGGAAGCGTCTGCTGCCAACCCCTGGTTCCGAGCCCCAGGTATGCCCTGTTAATATTTCCACCCCATCTCTTTGTCCAGTCAGGCATATCATAGTGGAAGTTAGTCATGATAAAGCGGGTATTGCCTACGTCAAAATAATAATTATATGCCCCAAGGTACTTTTTCCACATTACTTCTCCATGGCCATAGCGTGAATCGTTCTTATCAACCCATCCGCCCCTGGCCAGGTCATGGTTGCCAGGTACTTCAAATACAGGTACAGTATAATTTTCAAGTAATGTCAAATAGCTTAAATAATCCGAATCCTTGACATAATCGTTAGGATATCCGTACTCATTGGGCGTACCTGCTCCTCCTATTGTAGGCGGCGTACCGTATAAAACGTCTCCTGCCGAAACCGACAAAATAGGATTAATAAGAGCGGCTTTTACAAGCAGTTTATTCTTGAAATACGATGGCCCGTCCTGGTTGTCGCTCCATGCTATAAAGTAGAAATTGTCAGGATCAGGTTGATACCAGGGCTCAATATCAACTGTAACCGAACCGTCAGCAGGAACGTCCAGTGTGAATACAAATGAATTTACACCTTTTGAAACTATTGTTCCCCTGTTGATTGTCACATAGTCCGGATCAACGTTCTTTACTGTTATCGTAAATGTTCCGGCATCCCTTTGATAATTATTGATTGTAATGGAAGCTGAAAGGGCTCTCATCCTCACTGCCAACTGATTATTTTCAAGGTCTGTTCCCAGTACCTCTGCACATCCATATGTTTTAACGCTCAGACCCGACTCGGTAGTTACATTTACAGAAGGTCCTCTCGTGCTCTCCACTCCGAAAGAATTGACTGCCTCAATTTTGAATGCATATTCAACACCCGGCTCCAGTCCGGTTACTTCATAACTGTATACATTTCCTGCTACTGTAGTCAGTAATTTCCCATCCTTATAGATTTTATATTCCGTAACTCCTTTTTCGTCAGTAGCAGCAGGCCACTCCAATGTTACACCCCTGTCAGTCAAACCAGAAATACTTATCGCACTTCCTTTTGGCCACAGAGGTGCTGCCACCAATGTAAATACTCTTAATTCAGAAAGGAATGTATATCCTGTATTGGTTCTTACATATCTTATATACCTGTATGCGTTGGGATCATTCACATAGTGACTCCATACATATCCTTCATACGGAGTGCTTCCTACGGCGCCTAATACTGTATATGTCCCAAAGTCAGGGTCATTTGAAGCCCATACTTCAAAATACTTTCTCGGCCCGTCCCAACTGTCACGCCCGTCCTGACCGTCATAAGGCCTGTCATCTATCTGTATCCTGTGTATTACATATGCATCCAGCAGGTCAATCTGTATCCACGGCTTTACACCATCGTAAACTTTTGGCGCCCATCCGTTGGTCCACACACCGCCAATTCCGTCTACTGCTTTATCCGGACTATAGTCGGGCCTTGCGGTATCCCAATCCGGAATTCTGGTAGGTTTATTTAGTGCAACATTGACCTCTACTACTTCCGGCTCCTCTTCTTTCAATACGCCATACACTTTGAATTCGGAAAGATAGGTATGCCCTAAGGGATTTGTACCTATCGTCCTTGCATACCTTATATAACGGTATGCTTCTGTACTATTTACACTGAGCACCCATGTGGCATCATCAGTCATAGGCGTTCCATCATTGGGTATCCCGCCTAAAACATCATATGTATTGAATTCGGGATCATTTGATGCTCGTATTTCAAATGCCTTTCGCGGCCAGTCCCAACTGTCACCATGCCTGTCATCAATCTCTATCATTTTTATTACATACTGGTCCTGCAAATCAACCTGCCACCAGCATGGATTGTTATCTACAGGGTCATCAGCCCAAACATTTGAAAAATCAAAACTTATTCCGTCTACAGCCATGCCTGAAACAAAATTAGCAATGTGACCTGAAGCTGTGGTCGGTTTACCCAGTGCAATGTTATTGTAATTATATGTTGTCACCTGAACCTCCGGCCCATCTGAGCTCCAGTTACCGTCTGCATCTCCGGCCTCAATCTTGAACGTGTAGCTTTTTCCTTTTTCCAGCCTGATTACACTATAGCTGTAAACATTACCTGCAACAGTATCCAGGAGTTGTCCGTCCTTGTAAATCCTGTACCCTGTAATTCCGACATCGTCCATTGCTGCAGGCCATCCCAGTGTAACGGTTGTCACACCCAGGTTTGACACAGTTATCTCACTACCGTCAGGCCATCTGGGTTTTGTCTCGTCTACCGCCTCTCCGGGCTCCTCAGGTACTATATATTCAATAAACAATTTAGGTGCTTTATCGACTCCGCCTTCATATGAATATGCATTACGGCATTGCCCCGATTCTCCGGAAATTATGAATGCAATTGCATTTCCGCTTTCCCAGCTTTCTCTGTCAATTACTTCCTGTACTAAGCTGTTTAAATTGGGTGTCCTCTGTTTTTCACCTGCTTCACCGTCAACAGTCCACTCTTCAGGTGTCCATGTAACCTGTGCAGTAGTTGTGCTACGGTTGGCAATATTAAAATACGTTGAAATATCTCCAAAGGTGGATTCAACAAATGTCTGTGCATTATCAGCGTTTTCTGCTTTTATATAGATAGTCGATGGCCCAGTGCCGCTTTTTGCCGTAAACTGAATATACGCATTTGTTACCGTTGCCCCTTTTGGTATGGTAATATTTTCGAAGCGTATTCCAACCAGCTGATCCTCGCTGTAACCTGAACCTGAATCATGGATCATTTCAAGATCAGTGCTGGTGGTCATAGTCCTGCCCCTGTTTCCTCCTTTTACAAATTCTTCAGCATCATCTGTTCCTTTAGCCACAGCTCTTTCAAGGGTTAAAACTGTCGGTGCCTCAGCAAATGTTACTGTAGAACTCATCAGTGAAAAGAGGAAAAATACCAGACACACTATTGATATTAGCTTCTTTTTCTTTCTACCGGCCACGCAAAATACCCCCTTACGGTTTTTATTTTCCACAGATAAATTATGATGGGATGAATGGATTTTTTATGTAAACCTAAGGATGTCTTATTCCTTCCACGAAATTTATTCCAGTAGCAATTTTATAAAATTGCCAAGGAAATCCGCGCGCACTAATATTTTTTGATTAGTTGTATGCTTCATTGTAGATTCTGTATATCACAACAGCCGCTTCTGCTCTTGTCGTGTTGCCAAGAGGATTGATATTTGTTCCGTCACCCTTTATAATGCCGCTTTTGACAAGTGTTGCAACACTACCCCTTGCATATGAAGCTATTATTCCCTTGTCTGCAAACCCGGCAAGGTCTGCTTCCGATCCTATCTCAAGACTCTTTCCGGCCGCTTCCATAGCCCTGTCTATCAGTGACATCATATCCTGCCTTTTTATCTTTTCGTTAGGATTAAACATATTGTTGCCAACACCATTGGTTATGCCAAGCTTCCTCGCTATTCCCACCTGCCTTGCATAGTATGCATCGGGCTTTATATCAGAAAAATTCCCATCTACCTCTGCATCAAGACCCAATGCCCTCACCAGCAAAACTATAAAGTCTGCTCTTGTAATGTCTGCCGATGGATTGAAGGTTGTTGCAGAAGTACCGTTGATTATTCCCTTTGAAGCCATAACTTCGATTTCCTTCCTGGCCCATGCATAGTTTGCAATGTCATCAAAGGTCTTCTTTACAAATGCTACGGCAAACTTACTGAAGTGAGTGGTCGTAAATGTTACCCTTCCCGTTCTGGTGTCATATCTGCCTGAAGGTATTGGCACTACATTACCTTCTCCGTCAATGTACCATACCACTATATGTTCCGTATCCTTAAGCTCTTTTTCAGCAGGCACGTAAGGTATAGATACCGTCACAGGAGCCATATAATTATTCCAGGCTGTATCTGTGTCATCCAGTTTGAGCCTGAACTCAATAACTGGTCTATTACCTATCTGGTTTTTAAGTTCCTCACTCAAATCATTCTTATCCACCATTCTGACGGACAAATACGCTGTATTTGCGCCTTCAGCTGCTGCAAGCATATTTGACGGTATTTCCATTGTACCAAATTCTGTTTCAATGATATATTTCACGTTTAATGAATCATCGGTCAGTGCTGCTACCGGAATTCCATGCACATACTCCTTGGCGCCGGCGACTTTTTTGACTTTAATAACAATCATCTTTATCCCGTTTGCTCCTACAGTCGCATTTTCAGCAGCCTTGCTCATGTCCTCTTCTGAAAGGCTTGTAACCGCCCTGCCGTCCTTGTTAAGGACCGGCTCTACCGACAAACTTCCATATTCTCCCGTTGTAGCGGAACCGTTGTCACCAGGATCAACCGGAGCCTGCTCCGGGGGTATAGAACCGCCACCGCCTGTTCCACTTCCACTGCCTGTATTCCCACCACTGCTACCTGTGTTTCCGCTTCCGCCATCTGTATCTCCACTGTCATCACCCGTATCCCCACTGCCTTCATCAAAATCTTTTGGAAAAGTAAATGTAGTACTTACCGGACTGGTTATGCCGGTACCTCCTACTGTTACCTTATAAGTTCCTGTTACTTCTTTATTAAGTTTGCACGAAAACTCATAATGCCCATCTGCACTACTTGTAGTCTGATCAATATAATCAATCGCCCCCAAGGGATTGACGACCTTGATTGTAACCATCTTACCCTGTCCGGATGAAATTTTACCTGACATTGTTACAATCCCCGTTGCATTATCTACTGATACAGAAATTGTAATCGATTCGGAGGCAAAAGATGCTATTGGTATCATTATAAAAAGCAGTGATAGTATCACAATCATACAGGTTATTTTCTTCATGGCTCATACTCCTTCTGCATATAGGAGTGGCTTGTTAACCACCCCTATATGCCTTTTAATAACAGCAGATTATTGAAATTCTACTGCGTCAGAAAGCGGATGCATTCTGTCCATGCTGTCCCATACAAACACTTTTACGCGGTATCCGTTCACATTGTCAGGCAGCTTGAATCCTGCATTAAAGGTGTATGTTTCGAAAGGACCTATCTCGCTCTCTATATATGCAATGTTCTTAAACGTACCATCCGGTCCGTACAAGGCTATAATGAAGCATGCATTGCCCGGTTCACCAAGGTTGTTTGTTATACTTACAGTTGCCCTCAGGTCTGCAGAAGGAACCAGGTGTTCAAGCACTTCACCTGCCGCATTCTTAAATACAGGAGTTCCGATGGTAAACGCTTCGCCGCCGGCAATCATTACTATGTCAGCATTATCCACATCGGCAAATGGAATGTATATGGTTGTATTGCCCATTCCAACGCCTTCCTTAATCGCTCTTACAACATACTTGCCTGCAAGCTGATCAGTATCTATGGTATAGGATCCGTCAGCCGCTGTTATTGCTGTTCCCAGTGGTTCGGACTGATCTTCAAAGGAGTAAATGTTTACTGTTGCACCTTCAACCGGCTGAGCTGACTCATCTGTCACAACTCCGCTCACTGTATAGGTTTCCGGAGTTACTATTCCAAATACCCTGATTTCAGATACATAGAAATACATGTGATCTGTCTTCTGGTACCTGACATAACGGTACTTGATTCCATCAGGTAAATCGATCGACCATGTAGTATTGTCGGGGAACGCCTGGCTTCCCTGGCTTCCAAGTACTACATAATCTGAAAAGTCTTCATTGTTCGAAGCCCTGATCTCAAAATTCTTTCTGGGGCCTTCCCATAAGCCGTTTGCATCAGTACCAGGTCTTGGTATCACTTCAATCCGTTTAATCTCGGATACAGCTCCC
>JAMOAC010000315.1 GCA_023621975.1 Bacillota bacterium
GGCGGAGGAACTTCAAAAGCTGAAATTGCAGCTTAAAGAGAGCATGCCCCTTCTAAGGGAAAGATTCCTGGAACGCCTGGTGTCAGGCCATCTAAGGGCGGGAGAGCTTGAAGAAAAATTAAATTTGTTCGGCATTAATTTTTCCGGTTCTGAATTTATCTCCCTTGTCGTTGATATTGATGATTACGGAAAGCTGGGCAAAATGCAGCAGGAAGCGGAAGATGAACTGCTTTTGTTTGCGGTGTTCAATATAAGCGAAGAGATTGTATCCAGGGAAAAAAGCGGAATAGTATTCCAGAACCGTGATAACAATATAGTCATAATACTGTCAGGGATAACCCCTTTATCTGTTAAAGAAACTGCCATACGTCTTGCTGATGAGATACAGCAGTCAGTGGAGAAATTTTTGGGTTTTACGGTTACAGTCGGCATTGGAGTTGTATGTTCTTCACTAATGGACATAAACCGGTCCTACAAGGGAGCGTTGTCTGCAGTAGATTACAGGTTTGTGCTTGGAAAGAACAAGGTAATCAATATAACCGATATGGAACAGAGCAATACGGAGTTAAGCCTGCACAAGATGCAATGGGAAAAGAAAATCATATCCCTCTTAAAAATGGGCACATCAAATGAGATCAATGAAGCTGTGGAAACAGTAATAAAAGATTTGAAAGCCTCTCTCATGCCTGTAAGAAGGTGTTATATCTACATACAGCAGATAATAACTTCTGTTATCAACACAATTGATGAGCTTGGCATAGACGAGAGCGAAGTGTTTGAAGACAGCAATCCCTACATGGAGGTATACAGGTTTAAAACCCTTGATGAAATGAGCCAGTGGCTTAAGAATATATGCGTGAAAGCTGCACAGGTAATTCATGATAAACGAAGCGACTACAGCAAAGTGCAGGTGGAGAGGGCAATTGAATTCATAAAGGAAAACTATAGCGACCCGGGGATATCGCTTAATTCAGTATGCAAGCACCTGTTTATCAGCGTAAGCTATTTCAGCCTGATTTTCAAAAATAATACTGGAAAAACTTTTGTGGAATACCTTACGGGCATAAGGATAGAAAAGGCCAAGGAACTCCTTAAGACCACAAATCTCAGGTCCTATGAAATTGCAAGGAAGGTGGGTTATGATGATCCCCATTATTTCAGCTCAATTTTTAAGAAAGAAACCGGGATGTCACCCACGGAATACAGGGAAAAGGAATTTAAGGTAAAATAGGAAGGCCCTCTGCGATACGGCAATGAAATCGTAAGGATAAAGGGGAATGGGCAATGGTCAAGCGGTTTATCGACTCTATTACGTATTTCAGGTTTAATAGAATTCAGTCAAGCATTACGGCAGCGTTTATGTTCCTTGTACTATTTACGGTATTGATAATAGCTGCAATATCCTTTAGCCTGACCTATGATGCTGTTGAGAAAAATTCAAGGGAGTACACATACCAGCTTATTGAGCAGGTCAACAGGAATATAGAATCCTACATAACCAATATGGAAAACATATCCATTATGACTATTTATAATAACGACGTGCGTGAATATTTGACCAGGGACGACCTCAGCAAGGAAGAAGAGGAAGTCTACTTGAGAAAAATAAAGCTGCTTTTTGATTCAATCCTGAGCACCCGCAAGGATATATCATCCATCATGATTTTCGGATACAACGGAAGGGTTGTAATATCAAATAACAGAAACATCACTGAACTTAATCCCTATATTGATCCAGCCGAGCAGACATGGTACAAAAAGGCCAGGGAAGCAGGCGGGGCTGCGGTAATATCTTCTCCCCATGTGCAAAACATCTTACAGGATAATTATTACAGGTGGGTTGTATCACTGAGCAGGGAGCTTGTCAGCGCTGATAAAAACGAAAAGATGGGAATATTTGTTGTAGACCTGAACTTCAGCATTATTAACGACATGTGCAGCAAAATCAGGCTGGGGAAACGGGGATATGTTTTTATTGTGGACCGTGAAGGAAATATTGTTTATCACCCTCAGCAGCAGTTAATCTACAGTAATGTAAAACGTGAAATGATAGATGAAGTGCTGAATTCGAAGGAAAATTATTTTATTACCAATGAAGGCAACGACAGCAGGATATATAATATTATGAATTCCCTGAATACTGGATGGAAGATTGTGGGCGTATCCTACATTAATGAACTTGTGACAAATAGAAGCGAAATTGAAAATTCCCATACATTGTGGGGAGTAATATGCCTTGCTACTGCGATGATAATTTCCATTATGCTGTCAAGAAGAATATCCAGACCAATCAAGCACCTTGAATCGGTAATGAAGGAAGTGCAGAAGGGCAATTTCGATATAAAGGTAGATATAGAAAGCTCTAATGAAATAGGTGAGCTAGGCAGGACGTTCAATATAATGATTGCGAAAATAAAGGAATTAATGAAGCAGAACATGAAGGAGCAGGAATTAAAGAGGAAAAGCGAGCTTAAAGCCCTGCAGGCTCAAATAAACCCACATTTTCTGTACAATACCCTTGACTCAATTGTATGGATGGCAGAAGCAAAAAATTCCGAAGAAGTTGTGCTTATGACATCGGCTCTTGCAAAACTGTTCAGGTTAAGCATAAGCAAGGGTGAAGAAATAATTCCCATACATAATGAAATTGAGCACGTCAGAAGCTACCTGATAATACAAAAAATGCGTTACAGAGATAAGCTTGATTTTGAAATAGACGTGGATCCTGAAATTTATCATTACAAGACATTGAAAATAATACTACAGCCACTGGTTGAGAATTCAATATATCATGGCATTAAAAACAAGGGAGGAATAGGGCTCATAAGAATCAAAGGCAAAATGTGCGATAATAAGATTCTTCTGCAGGTTATTGACAACGGCATAGGCATGGATTCGGAGAAAATAAAGAAAATTTTTGAACAGTCAGGTAAATCTCCGGGAGGAAGCGGAGTTGGAGTAAAGAACGTTAATGAAAGAATAAAACTGTATTTTGGAAAAGACTACGGCCTGGATTTTGAAAGCGAACCTGATCGCGGGACTACGGTTAACATATGGCTTCCCGTCATTGAGTAAGGTTCAGGAGGGGATGGATAATTGAAGTCGGCAGCCAAATTTGTTTTTGTTGCTATTATTGTAATATTGTTGCTGTTTCTTATCGGGGAGCATTTTGGATATCCAATTTCACGGCGCAAAAAGGTAGACCAGAATACAAGAATCGTGGTTGTTTATAAGTCAATTAATACAGGTTATGAGTTCTGGGATGTTGTGAAGGACGGCATAGCAGTTGCGGCAAAGGAATTCGGCGTTTCGGTCAAGGTCGTAGGCCCTGAGAGTAAGTCCGAAGAAGCCGTGGATGAACAGATCAGGGTCCTCGAGCAGACAATCGCTGAAAAACCGGATGCAATTGTACTTGTAGCTACTGATTACAACAAAATGGTTGAGCCTGTGGAAAGGGCAAAAGAAGAAGGTATCAAGATTATAACCATGGATTCGGGAATAAACAGTGATGTGCCGGAATGCTTCATTGCCACTGATAATGTTGAAGCCGGAAGGAAAGCCGGTGAACAGCTGGCAAAACTGTTGGATCAGGATGCAGAGGTTGCAATAATAGGCCATGTACAGGGTGTAAAGACGGCAATAGACAGGGAAAAGGGTGTGCGAGAAGGACTTGCAGGATACAATATAAAAAATATATATGGTCCGTATTTCAGCGACGGATTGTCCGAAAAAGCTTATCAAATTACAAAAAGAATTATGTCAGAAATACCTGAAATAAAAGGGATAGTAGGCTTGAATGAAGCCAGTACGGTAGGGGCGGCAAGAGCATTGAAAGAAATGGGCCTGAGCGGTAAGATAAAACTTGTTGGTTTTGACAATTCCTTTGACGAAATAAAGCTCATTGAAGAAGGGGTAATTCATGCGACGGTTGTACAAAATCCGTTTAATATGGGTTACAGGGCTATTGAAATGGCCGTTAAATCATTGAAGGGAGAAAAAATAGAAAAGTGGATAGATACCGGTTCGATAGTTGTAACAAAAGAAAATATGTACAGCAATGAAAATCAGCGCCTTTTATTCCCGTTTATAGACAAATAACTTAACTTGTCAGGGGACAGGGTATCATTGTGCAAAGTATGGCCAAACTGCACAATTTTACCCTGTCCTTTTTTATTTAGTAAAATTTCAAACACTAAAAAGAAAATATTCTATTAAAAAAGAAAACCAATACTATTATCATAAAACTGTAATTCACCAGTAAAATAATTTGCTCTAATGAATATTAGGTGATGGAAATTAATTGGAGCCTGTTATTGAAAGTAGATTTGAGGTGAACAAGTTGAGCGATGTTTTAGTTTTAATGGAGGGCATAGAGAAGACTTTTCCCGGTGTGCATGCACTGAAGCAATGCAGGTTTGAGCTGCGCGCCGGTGAGGTACATGCTCTTGTCGGTGAGAATGGTGCCGGAAAATCAACACTGATGAAAATACTCGCAGGTGTATATTCCAAGGATGCAGGCAGAATTGTCTATAAGGGCAGGGAAGTTGAAATTACCAGTCCAAGAGTTGCACAGGAAATGGGTATAAGCATAATTTTCCAGGAATTCAACCTGATACCGCATCTTACGGTGGCACAGAACATTTTTATAGGGCGTGAACCGAGAAAGGGAGTCAGGTTTTTACTGAATGAGAAGGAGATTAACGAAAAAACGCAGCAACTTCTGGACATGATGAACGTTAATATAGATCCCCGTGCAAAAGTTTCGGACCTTACCGTGGCAATGCAGCAAATGGTTGAAATTGCCAAAGCCCTTTCGTTTAATTCAGAAGTGTTAATCATGGATGAACCGACTGCAGCGCTGACGGAATCGGAAATCGAGGAACTTTTCAGAATAATTGGTGAACTTAAGAAAAAGGGCGTCGGAATTATTTACATTTCCCACCGCCTGGAGGAGCTTGGCATTATTTCAGACCGCATTACGGTAATGCGTGATGGAGAATATATTGATACTGTTAATACAAAAGATGTAACAACCGACCAGATAATCAAAATGATGGTAGGAAGGGAAATATACGAAACATCCGAGGCAACTTCCGAAAGTGCAAAAAATGAAGTTGTCCTTGAGGTAAAAAACCTCAATAGGGGAAAAGTTATAAAGAATGTAAGTTTTAAGCTCAGAAAAGGCGAAATCCTCGGATTTGCAGGATTAATGGGAGCTGGGCGTACGGAAGTGGCACGTGCAATTTTCGGCGCAGACCCCATAGATTCCGGGGAAGTGTTTATAAACGGCAGGAAGGTTACAATAAAGCAGCCAATTGATGCTGTAAAGCATGGCATAGGTTATCTGTCCGAAGACAGAAAAAGATTCGGCTTGATGCTGGATTTAGGTGTGGAGCAGAACATTGTGATTGCATCACTCAAGAACTTTGTTAACTCCATTGGATGGGTAAATAAAAACAAGGCCCGCAAGGAATCAGATAAATGGGTTGACGTCCTTAAAATAAAAACACCCAGCCTTAATCAGAAAGTAAAAAATCTTTCCGGCGGTAACCAGCAAAAGGTAGTATTAGGGAAATGGCTTACAAGGGACTGCAATATTCTTATATTTGACGAGCCCACACGCGGTATAGATGTCGGGGCAAAAAGCGAAATATACAAGCTGATGAACAGGCTTGTAGCTGAAGGCAAATCGATTATAATGATATCTTCTGAACTGCCGGAAATACTCCGAATGAGCCACCGTGTAATTGTAATGTGCGAGGGGCGTATAACCGGTGAATTAAGCTGTGAAGAAGCAACTCAGGAACGGATTATGGAATATGCCACCATGCGTGTGAAATAAGGTGTCTCTTAATTTGCAATACTCATTTTTAAGGAGGAAAAATAATGAAAAATGAAGGTATAAGCAGCAAGTCACTGATTCGTTCAGATGCTACTCAGAAGTTATTGGCATTTGGCAGTTTAATAGTATTATTTGTTGTATTCTCACTGGCAAGCCCTAACTTTTTTAAGTTCAGCAATATTGTATCAATAGTTCTTTCCACGGCAGTAAACGGTGTTCTTGCGGTGGGGGTTACGTTTGTCATTATTACAGGCGGAATTGATTTGTCAGTTGGTACGACAATGACCTTTGCGTCTGTTATTGCCGGAGTGTTAATTTCCTTTTGGAAGCTTCCGGTTGTATTAGGTGTCCTTGGTGCACTGGCTGCCGGTGCCTTGGTCGGATTGATCAGCGGAACGGTTGTCTCAAAATTGAAGCTGCCTCCGTTCATTGCGACTTTGGGTATGATGATGATTACAAAAGGCCTTTCGCTTGTCATATCGGGTACCAAACCTATATATTTCAATGAAGCAAAAGTATATTCAAAGATTGCAATGGGATCCGTTCTTGGGCAAATAATACCGGGTTTCAATATCCCGAACGCGGTGGTAATATTCCTGCTGATGTCCGTACTGGCAAGCCTGATTTTAACAAAAACATCACTTGGAAGGTACAATTTTGCGATTGGAAGTAATGAGGAAGCAACAAGACTTTCAGGTATAAATGTAGATAAGTGGAAGATGGTAATTTATGCACTGTCTGGGCTGTTTTGCGGTATCGCAGGTATTCTGATGTCATCGCGTCTTAATTCTGCACAACCAGCTCTTGGACAGGGATATGAACTTGAAGCGATTGCTGCGGTTGTTATAGGAGGAACTTCCCTGAACGG
This sequence comes from Bacillota bacterium, assembly GCA_023621975.1. Next base: position 6,711 of record JAMOAC010000315.1, read on the forward strand.
CGGAGAGGGCACAATTCTCGGCACTGTAATTGGCGCATTCATTATGAGCGTGCTGACAAACGGGCTTAGAATACTTTCCGTCAAGCAGGAATGGCAGACCGTTGTAATTGGTATAGTTGTAATATTTGCGG
>JAMOAC010000538.1 GCA_023621975.1 Bacillota bacterium
GGGGCCTGACATCGATAACGTATTCCTGTTTAACAGCCCTCCAAGTACTACTACCGATGTGTTCTGTTTCTTTATCAATTCAAGAGAAATATTTGCACTGCTGGTCACAATGGAAAAGCTGTCGTCAGGCAATATCTTAGCCAGACACATAAGAGTGCTTCCTGCATCAAAGTAAATTGAACGGCCTTTCTCAACCAATGGCAAGGCTTTCTCAGCAATTTTCATCTTTGCTTCTACATTCTCCTGCGCTCTCCTGGAATATGCATCTTCCTCACCGTTCAGGTCGGAAACTTTCTTGACACTCACTGCACCGCCATATGTCCTTATCAGATGCCCTTCATTTTCAAGGCTTATCAAATCTCTGCGCAAAGTCATCATTGAAACTTCAGGGAACAGTTCCTTCAACTGCTGCAACTGAATTTCTCCCTTATGTTCAATCAGGCGCAGTATTCGCTTTTGCCGTTCATTATTCACATAACCACACCCCATAAAGTAATAGTTAATTTGCCAAATAAGCATACAATGGAGAATATTTCTATTTTATCAACATTATTATCTCCTCACGACCATCTATTGTCAATGGGTAAGAGAGTGCCCTCTGGCAAGAGGACACTCTTTCTCCCTTTTAATAGAAGTTATCTTTTGAGCCCTTCATTTGCATTAATACTGTTGGACTTAAGTTATTGAAATGTTAGACTCCGAGCTTGTTTCTTCTTATTATTTCGTTGTCGGTAAAGTTGTGTTTTGCCGTGTGCCCCTTGAGCGGCATTATTCTTTCATGTATTGCATCAATAATCCAGTCAGCCTGAGGGAAGAAATACTCTTCAAGCTCATGTGCAGGCGTTATCCAATTCCTTGAGCCTACAACAACCGGTGGTGCGTCCAGGTAATCAAATGCAAGGTCGGCTATTGTTTGTGCCATATCTTTCAGGTGTGAGCCGCGTTCACAAGCATCGCTTGCAAGAACAATCTTTCCTGTCTTCTTGACAGATTCAATTACCTTCTCGTAGTTGAACGGGGTTATTGTTCTTGCGTCAATAACTTCTGCAGACACACCGTATTCCTTTTCGAGTATTTCTGCCGCTTCAATTGCCTTGTAGAGTGTTGTTCCTATGGTAAGAATGGTGATATCCTTACCTTCTCTCTTGATATCGGGCTCGCCTATAGGAATTTCGTAGTATCCTTCCGGAACTCCGCCCTCGTGGAACAGTTCGCCTATATCGTAAACCCTCTGGCTCTCAAAGAACACTACAGGGTCTGTTCCTGCCAGCGCACTGTTCATCAGTCCCTTTGCGTCATAAGGTGTTACAGGGAATACAACTTTCAATCCGGGTATGTGAGCGCAAAGGGAAGTCCAGTCCTGAGAATGCTGCGCACCGTATTTGGAACCTACGGATACCCTGAGCACAACAGGCATCTTCAATATGCCGGCACTCATTGCCTGCCATTTTGCAAGCTGGTTAAATATTTCGTCTCCGGCCCTGCCTATAAAGTCGCAATACATTATTTCAGGTATTACCCTGCCACCGCACAGCGCATATCCAACAGCCGAAGCCACTATTGCAGCCTCTGATATGGGAGCGTTGAAGAATCTGTGGTATGGAAGGGATTCAGTCAATCCTCTGTAAACCGCGAATGCTCCGCCCCAGTCCCTGTTGTCTTCGCCGTAAGCAATCAATGTAGGATCAGTGTAGAACTTATCAAGTATTGCTTCAAACAGCGCATCTCTCAACTGGAATACCCTTGCCTTGGAAACAGGTTTTCCGTCCTGTATTCCAACTCTGATTTTCTTCTTTATTTGCTGTACTCTCGGGTTCTCTTCCTTTGGTATGAGTACGTCGCATTCCCTGTCCTCCATCTTTTCTATTTTTTGATTGGAGAACATGAGTTTTTCAATGGCATCCGGTTCTTTTACAAGATCCATTCTTGGTGATATCTTTTCGTCGACTGCCATCCTGCAGATCTTTGTAATTAATTCCTTCGTATTTGCCAGTATTTCTTCGAATTCTTCATCCTTGGCAACGTTTGCTTCAATGAGCTTGTTCCTGTACTCTATCAATGAATCCTGCGCCATCCAGGCTTCCATTTCCTCTTTGGTTCTGTAGCTGGATGAATCCGAAGGTGAGTGACCTGCAAACCTGTAAGTAACAGTATCAAGAAGAACAGGTCCCTTATTTTCTTCAAGAATTTTCTTCTTTCTCTTTATTGCATCGATGACGGCAAGAGGATTATATCCGTCTATTCTTTCTGCATGCAGCTGAGTAGGACTTACGCCTGCTCCAAACCTTGCCAGCATGTCAAACGCCATGGTCTCTCCGCTTGTCTGTCCGCCCATTCCGTACTGGTTATTGTAGAAGTTGAAGATTATCGGCAGTCCGCCCTTGTAATCATCTTCCCACAGAGTGTTGAACTGGCCCATTGCCGCCATGTTTATTGCTTCCCATACAGGTCCGCATCCAAGGGAACCGTCTCCGATATTTGCAATAACGATTCCTTTTTTGCGGTTAACCTTCTTAAAGAGGGCAGCTCCCATTGCTATGCCTGCTGAACCACCAACAATCGCATTGTTTGGGAAAATTCCAAATGGGATAAAGAAAGCATGCATTGAACCTCCAAGACCCCTGTGGAAGCCTGTCTTACGGGCGAATATTTCAGCCAGCGTACCATAAAGGAGGAAGTCTATTGCCAGTTCCTTTACGCTGTTTTGCTTGCCCTCAACTATTCTCAGGATTTCCCCGTCAAAATAGCTCTCCATTATGTTCATAAGTTCGTCATCAGACAGCTTCTGGATTGCGGACAATCCTTTTGCGAGTATTTCGCCGTGGCTCCTGTGAGAACCAAATATAAAGTCTTCTGTTCCAAGGACATATGCCTGCCCTACAGCAGAGGCTTCCTGGCCTGTTGAAAGATGGGCTGGCCCCGGGTTGAAATACTCTATTCCGTTGTATTCGTTTTTGGTTTTAATGGAATACAGCATTGTTTCAAATTCCCTGATGATTGCCATGTCCCTGTAGATTCTCATGAAGTCATCCTTGGTGAAGTTGGCTTTTTCCTCTTCAATTGTCTTGTTATACTGATTCACAGGAATGTCCTGGAAAGTGATTCTACCGCTTTTACTGTTTTCATTTGGATCAACAAATAATTGTTTTGCCATATCATTCGTCCCCTTTTTATGAAAACTTTTTTTAAATTCACTCTCAAAAATTAATCATTGCAACCGTAATAATTATAGCAGCCGTAATTTACATGTCAGACATATCGCACATGTCACGGCAAGGCTCGGCTTAAACTTTGCCGGCCAGCACAACCTAACCGTTTGCAGTGGGAATATTCCTTCGCGTTACAGCGAGAAAATTCCTTCGCGGATAATTTCACATACAGTAGGATGCGGGAATACCAATTCCTTTATGTCATCCACTCTCATCTCTGTTTCAATCATAAGGCCGGCGCCGTAAATAATTTCGGAAGAGTAATTTCCTATCATGTGAACACCGATTACCTTGCGGTACTTCTTATCAACAAGTATCTTGCAAATTCCGTCGCCGCCTTCGTTCTCCGCTACATAACGCCCGCTGTAGCGCATTGTCAGATTGGCTACCTCATAATCAATGCCTTTTTGTTTTGCCGTTTCCTCTGTTTCGCCGACTCCTGCAACTTCAGGATTGGTGTAAATTACGTACGGAATTGCGCTATATCTCATAACATCCTTTTTGCCCAGCATATTGTTGACGCATACTTCAGCCTCACGGTATGCAGTATGTGCCAGCATTGAAACACCGTTTACATCGCCCGCCGCATAAACTTCAGGGACATTGGTCTTTCCTTTTTCATCAACCTTTATGCGTCCCCTGTCAATCTCAACGCCTATGTTCTCAAGTCCGATTCCGGCGGTAACCGGACGGCGCCCTATGCTCATAAGAACCTTTTCAGCTTCAACGGATATTCTCTCTCCGTTTGATTCGTAAACAACGCATCCGGGCTTGATCTCCACAACTTTTGAATTAAGCTTGAATTCAATGCCCTTTTTCTCATAGTTTTTCATCAGTATCCCTGAAATTTCCCTGTCGGTATTTCCTGCTATGTGGTCAAGCATTTCTATAATGGTAACCTTACTTCCTACAGAATTAAAGTACGAAGCCATTTCAAGGCCTATAACCCCGCCTCCCACAATTACAAGCGAGGATGGTACGCTTTTAATGTCAAGTATCTCCCTGTTGGTGAGGACATATCCATTCTCCATACCTTCTTTGACGCCCGGAATGGGAGGTATTACAGGCATTGAACCGGTGGCAATCAACAACCTTTTTGCAGTATAGGTCTGGTCTCCCACCTTGACTTCATACCCGTCCTGATTTCTTCCTAAAATCTCGCCAAAGCCCTCAACTACGGTTACCTTGTTCTTTTTCAGTTGGCTTTTTATTCCGGAAACCAGCGTCTTTACAACCTTGTTTTTTCTCTCAATTACAGCTTCATGATTGAAAGAAATATCGTTGGCAATAACGCCGTACTTGTCGCCGTGCTTTGCATTGTCATATATCTTCGCAGAGTACAGGAGGGTTTTTGAAGGTATACATCCTTCATTCAGGCAAACGCCCCCGATAAACCTTTTTTCTATCAGGAGTGTATTAAGGCCCGCATGCCCGGCTCTTTCAGCTCCAAGATAACCAGCAGGGCCTCCTCCTATGACAATCAAATCGTATACCATTTACATTCCATCTCCTTTGCAATCGAACAAAATGTTGTACCCTTCCAACTTATACATTCTTATACATTTAAACTGCAAGCTATTCTATTTCGCCAGAAGAATACTGAAATTCTCCAGATTGTCTTTCAAATCTTTCAGGAACCTGGCAGCAGGAGCTCCGTCTATTGCTCTATGGTCGAAGGTTAATGACAATCCCATTGCGGGATAATACTGATACTCGCCGTTAACCTCCCTGACTCTCTGCACAATGGTATCTACTCCAAGAATACCTGTCTGCGGAGGATTCAGAACCGGTGTAAATGATTCTATACCCAGGGAACCGAGGTTTGTAATTGTAAAGGTTGCTCCCTTGAGTAAATCAGGGCTGATTGTACCCTGCTGGCATGCGTTGATAAGTGATTTAGCCTCCCTGGATATTTCATTCAGCGATTTCCTGTTAGCGTTGAACAATGTCGGAACCATAAGCCCTCTTTCAGTATCAACGGCTATTCCCAGGTGTACATTGTTGAATATGCGCATTTTATCATCCAGGAAATGTGCGTTAAGATCTTTGTGGGCCAAAATAGTCCTTGACACAGCATAAAGGATAATGTCGTTAAGAGTGATATTTTCAAGTCCAAGTTTTTGTCCTGATTCCTTGACTTTTTTCCTGAACGCAAGGATTTCCGTCGCGTCAAAGGAAGTGTTTAAAGTGAGCTGTGCAGTGGTTGAAAGCGACAGGTACATGGATTTTGCTATGACTTTTCTAATATTGGTAAGTTTAACGTCTACATAATCCTCCTGCGGTACCGCAGCCGGAGCCGTTGCCGGAACAGCTTCAGCAGTGCCTGCAGCACTTGCTGCAGCAAGGTCACCTGTGGTAATCCTTCCTCCCAGTCCTGTACCGGATACCGTGCCCAAACCGGATTTCATGTATTCATCACGGGCAGACGGTGTAACAAGAAGGCCTTTTTCACGTGCTTCAATTATATCCCGCTCAATTATTCTGCCCTTAGGCCCTGTAGGCTGTACACGCAGGTAGTCAACTCCCGTTTTTTCGGCAAGATTCCTTGCCCGCGGGGAAATTTTGATTCTTCCTTCCGCATTTACTGCACTTTCCGCAGCAGGTGAAATGTCAACAGCAGGTGCCTGCGCGGAAACATCAGACGCTTCAGCGCCGGCTTTTGGTACTTCAGCAACAACTTCTGCCTGCTTGCCTTCTGACTCTGCAGGTGCCCCTTGTCCGCCCGGCCTGAATTCTTCAACACTTTCCCCTGGTTCTCCGATGACACATACAGTAGTCAATACCGGTACCTCATCATCTTCTTCAAAGAATATTTCAAGAATTGTACCTTCTACCTTGGCTTCTTCGTCAAAGGTCGATTTATCCGTTTCGTATGAAAACAGAATATCTCCGACTTTAACGGTGTCACCCTTCTTTTTATGCCATTTTGTAATGATACAAGTTTCTACTGATTGTCCCTGACGGGGCATTATTACTGGTGTAGCCATACTTATCCCCCTAAGATATTTGTTTGATTGTAATGTTAAATTGTTTCATTCTTCTAGTTCAATTTTATCAACTCCGATGTTACGTGTCAACATATAAATAATTCATATTAATTCAGCAATTTATAATGTTTTCATGTATGTTAAAAAAATAACACATAAATTTGCATGCCTGTTAAAATAAATTGAAAATTAAAACATAAATAATCCAAATTGAAAATAAAAACATCAATGACCCGAAAAGCAAAATATAAATAATTACAAACCAAAGTTCAAATAATCTGTAAATCAAGATACAAGTACTTACAATGGAGAACACTAATACGAGAACACTAATATTTGATAAAATCACAAATATAATTTGTAAATCAAAACATTAATTATCCATAAATCAAACCATAAGTAATCTACAATCCGGAACATTAATATTTCATAAAATAAACACAAATATAACATGCAAATTAAAACGTTAATTATCCGCAAATCAGGCACAAATGATTTAACTCCTGAACATTAATTATCTGCGGCAGCATAAAACATAAACAGTTTACAGGCAAACTAAAATAGCTCATACGCCACATAAAACAGGATATTTATGCGGCTGTATG
>JAMOAC010000545.1 GCA_023621975.1 Bacillota bacterium
TGATGCCAAAACTCTGAAGCCTGTTATTGAAGAGGCAAAACAAAAGGGTATAGCGGTAGTAACAGAAACAAATCCGGTAGGCGGCGAAGCTACTACAGTCGGAGCTGATAACAAGACAGCAGGAAAAATGGCAGGATTGTGGATGGGTGAATATGCAAAGAAGAATAACATGGAACTCAAATTACTCATAGTCGGATTCCCTAACTTCGAAGACTGCCGACTCAGAGTTGAAGGATTCAAGGAAGGACTGGAAGAATCCGGAGCAAAATATGTCATTAAGCAGGAAGTTGATTCTCAAGGCTTGAAGGAAAAGGCACTTGCAGTTTCTACAGATGCCTTGACAGCAAATCCTGATATAAATGCCATATTCGGAATTAATGATGACTCAACACAGGGAGCTATTCAAGCTTATAAATCCTCAGGACTGGATATGAACAAACTTGTAGCAGTCGGCTTCGGGCTTGAAGGATCAGTAGGACGTGAAGCACTTCTTAATAATACTCCTATAAAAGCCGAGCTTGCCATGTTCCCCGAATATGTAGGTGCCTTACTCGTTGACTCTTGTATAAAGGCATATAACGGAGAAGAACTTCCTGAGCGTGTAGTAACCCCAACAACCATGATTACCCCCGACACATATAGAGATTTCTACAAGCAGGAAGGCGATGACTGGATATTAGACTTCAGTGCGGTTGAGGCACTCAAGTAATTACGGAGTATTGACGGTAAAAGGTTTGGAAATTGCCGTATGACAATTCTCCAAACCTTTTATCCAAATATAACAAATTATATTTTCAGCCTTAGAGATTCTAAGAAAGGTAGGCAATAGACCATGGAAAAATCGAGCAGAGGACAAGTGTTGACAGCTATTTCAAAGTACGATCAGGCAGCATTACTTATAGCATTGATTGCAATATGTGTTGTATTTACCATTCTGTCAAACAGCTTTTTAACGATCATTAATATTACAAACGTATTAAGACAGGTATCCCTCATGGTTATAGCAGGTATAGGCATGGTATTGCTGCTGCTTTTGGGTGAAATTGATATCAGTGTAGGATCCCTGCAAGCCGCTGTAGGAATTACGTGCGTTACTGTTCTTAATGCTACAGGAAGCATTGTCCTGGCACTGCTGGCTGCCCTTATTACAGGGATTTTGTCGGGGCTTTTAAACGGCTTAATTGTAACAGTAGGGGGAGTAAATTCTTTTATAGCAACATTGGGTACAATGGCCATAATAAGGGGCGTTGCAATGGTTGTGACAAAAGCGGTATCAATTCCTGTCAGAGTACCTGCCTTTGCAGAAATAGGTGCGGGACAGCTGTTAGGAATACCTGTTCCGGTAATAATCAGTGTTGTACTTGTTGCCTTTTTCTACTTTATATTGAATCATACTATATTTGGCAGGCAGATCTATGCTATCGGTGGAAACAGCGAAGCTGCAAAACTTGCAGGTCTTCCGGTCAGAAGGATAAAACTGCAGGTGTTTGTATTGGCAGGAATGCTGTTTGCCCTTAGTGCTTTTATACTTGCTTCCAGGCTGGACGCAGGTCAGCCTATTGCCGGACAGGGCTTTGAAATGCAGGTTATAGCAGCAGTCATTCTCGGAGGCGTAAGCATGTCCGGAGGAAGCGGGACCCTTGGCGGTGCTCTGATAGGTATGTTTATCCTTGGAGTTATACAAAACGGACTGGTTCTGCTTAATGTTTCATCTTTCTATCATGATATTGTCCGCGGCGCAGTTATAATCATAGCTGTTTGCCTCGATGAAAGACGTAAGAAGAAAGCAGCAAGACAGCTTCTGAAATCGAGCAACAAATAGAAAGGGGGTAGCCTGATGGATGGTGATATTTTGCTGGAAGTAAGAGGGGTGCATAAGCGTTTTCCCGGCGTCCATGCACTGAAAGGTGTCAGTTTTCAACTCAGAAAAGGCGAGGTGCATGCCCTGGTTGGGGAAAACGGTGCAGGCAAGTCTACGTTGATAAAGATATTATCCGGAGTCCACAGCATAGACGAAGGAGAGTATCTCATTGAAGGGAAACCTGCGAATATAAGGACACCTTATGAAGCCATAGAAAAGGGAATCAGTGTCATTTATCAGGAACTGACGCTGATACCGCATATGTCAATAGCTGAAAACATATATTTTTCACATCTTCCCAATACCTATGGCAAAGTAAACTGGAAAGAAGTATATGAAAAAACCAGGGAATTGATGTCCTATGTAGGACTGGACGAAAATCCTCGCACCAAAGTAGGCTATCTTCCCGTTGCAAAACAACAGCTTGTAGAGATAATAAAAGCATTATCCGCCAATGCAAAAATAATTATTATGGACGAACCTACTTCTGCGCTCAGTAATAAGGAAATAGAAAACCTGTACCGTATTATAAGAGACCTGAAAAGTAAAGGAATAGGAATTATTTATATATCCCATAAACTGGATGAGGTTCTTGAATTATCTGACAGGATAACGGTGCTGAGAGACGGGCAGCACATAGCCACCAAGGAAACTTCTGAAGTAAATCAGGATATGCTGGTATCAATGATGGTAGGCAGGGAATTAAAGGAAATGTATCCCAGACAGGTATGCGAACCTGGAAATGTTGTCCTGGAAGTGAAAGGGCTTACGACTGACAAGGTATATGATGTGTCCTTCTGTGTTCGTGAAGGTGAAATAGTCGGATTTTCCGGCTTAATGGGTGCCGGACGCACAGAACTTGCAAGAGCAATAATAGGCGCCGATACGAGGAAAAGCGGACAAATATTTGTTTGCGGAAAAGAAGTCCCTCCTGACTCAACACATAAAGCATTGGAAATGGGTATTGGATATGTCCCTGAAGACAGAAAAAATCACGGAATATTTGCAAAATGCTGCGTTAAGAAAAACATGACAATTTCTGCCTTAAAACAGTTTAAAAATATTTTCAAAATAAATCACAAGAGTGAAATTTCATCAGTTAATAAAATGATTGAAGATCTTCATATAAAAACGCCGACCATTGATCAACTAATATCAAAGCTCAGCGGCGGTAACCAGCAAAAGGTTATACTTGCGCGGTTCCTCATGATGGACGGCATTAAGGTGCTTATAGTTGATGAACCAACAAGAGGTATAGATGTCGGAGCAAAAGCAGAAATATACAATCTTTTGGATCAGCTGACACATCAAGGGCTTGCCGTCGTTATGATATCATCTGAAATGCCTGAAATTCTGAGCATGTGTGACAGGATATATGTAATGAAAAAAGGAAGGATCACAGCAGAGTTCAAGCGAGGAGAAGCTACTCAGGAAAAACTCCTGTGCAAAGCAATCTAATGCTTTACAGCCAGCATTGATAAATATAATCCATATCTATTATTTTTTTATAAAGGAGTGGATATAAATTGAAAGCTAAATTTGAGCGGACGCAGAAGTGGTTGTCTGATGCACAGATGCTATTAAACAATTTGTCTGTTTGCGGACAGCCCGGTGTATGCACTTTCAAACAGGGAGACATTGAGGGATGCGAAAGGCCTGACTATGATGACAGTGACTGGAAGAAGGTAATGGGCAAAGGCGTACCCATACCGGGAATATCCACTGATTCAGTCGCTGTAGAAAGTAAAAAGGAAATTGAACTTGAACTTTGCGACTGGTCAATGTATGACGGGCCGGCTGCAATGAGAAAAAAGCTGGTAGTGCCGGAATCTATTGAAGGCCTTTCCACAAAGGGTACAAAGATTTACATCACCCTGACAATGCTTGCTCCGTTGGAAGTCTATATTGACGGAACAAAAGTGGCAAGCTACAAGTACTGGGGAGACAGCAGGCAGTGTGAACTGGTCGTAACGGAAGAACACAAGCCGGGCAAGGATTATGTTATCGTATTCAAGACTCCGCAAAATGACGGCGATGCCCATCTTGGAGTATATATTAATTTCAAAGTAGTTGAAGATGCAATGCTTGATCTTTCAACTGCAATCGAACAAATTAAATTTGCCCATGAATTATACAAAAGGAACCCTGAACCCGTCCTGAAGGAAGCCCTTTCAGAACTGGACGCTTTATTGGCTACAGACTGTATTGCAAGCCGTGACTGGGTTGCCATTAACAATGTCATAGCAAGAATAGACGAGCTTCTTAAGCCTTTTGAAGCATATGCAAAGGAATATACTGTACACCTTATTGCACATGCACATATTGACATGAACTGGCTGTGGGATATTGAAGATACAATGGATATATGTGAAAGGGATTTCAAAACAGTATGTGATATCATGGATGAGAATCCGGATATGCGCTTTTCACAAAGCCAAGTTGCGGTTTATGACATTGTCAAGAAGCGCAATCCAGAACTTTTTGAGAGAGTAAAGAAAAAAATAGCTGAAGGAAAATGGGATATAACAGCTTCCACATGGACGGAACATGACCTTAACATGTCCGGCGGTGAAGTATTTGCAAGGCATGCACTTTTGTCATCAAAGTTCGTAAAGGAAGAACTGGGAGCAAAGCCGTCCGAGATATGCTGGGAACCTGATACATTTGGCCATCCTGCATCAACACCAAACATTCTGTCAAAGATGGGTGTAAAATATTACTACCATTTCCGCTGCGGTCAAAAATATCCCATGTATTGGTGGGAAGGCACAGACGGTTCAAGAGTGCTTGACTTCTGTTTTGGCCCATACAATAATTCATTAAGGCCCACAAATATAATGCCTGTAACCATGGAGTTCCTCAAGCTGTTTGGGATGAAGACATCAATGTTTGTTTACGGTGTCGGAGACCACGGAGGCGGACCTACACGGGAGGACATTCGCATAAAGAGATACCTGGACAATAAACCTGCCATGCCGAAGCTTATTTTCAGTACAACCCATGACTTTTATGAGGCAGCACTGAAGGAAAAAACCGATTATCCCGTGCATAAGGGAGAGCAGAACTTTATATTTGAAGGCGTCTATACTACAAAAACAAACATTAAGAAGCTTTTGAGGCACGGAGAGGCAAGGCTGCTGGATGCAGAAGCCGTAATGGCTTATGCTAAAGCGCTGGGCAACGATGTAAGCAAAGAGAACGAGGAAGTAATGGAAGCCTGGAAGAAAGTTGGGTTTAATGGTTTCCATGATATTTCCTGCGGTTGCAATATTAAAGCTGCAGACAAACATGATTTTAAAATCGGAGAAGAAGCTGTCTGCACGGGTAAATCAATATCCACCAGGGTTTTGGATGTAATTGCAAAAGACAAATCTGACAGTAGAACGTTAACAGTATTTAACCAGTTAGGCTTTGAGCGCGATGATGTAGTGGAGATAGAATTACCCGATGGCGTTTCCGGAAATTGTGTTGTTGATGAAGACGGAAATTGCATACCTGCCCAAGTTGCAGGCAATAAGCTTGTATTTGTGGCAAAATCGCTGCCGGCTTTGGGCTTTAAGACATACAAGCTTGAAAACAGGGATAACTGCTGCATCAATAGTGATGTAAAAGCAAAACTGGCATACGGTATAAATGACGGAAGCGTTTGCTCACTGGAGAGCGATCGCTATAAATTGGAAGTATCTTCACGTACAGGTACAATAGTTACACTTTATGATAAAGTGGAAAAGAGAGATGTACTAAAGAGGCTGAAAGGCATACCGGAAGTAATATATGCCTTCAAAGCTGAAAAGAGCAGCAATTTACTCCAGATGTTCTACGAAGAACCTCATATAATGTCAGCATGGGTAATAGGAAATAAATTCGAGATGAAAAATCTCATACAAACGCCCAAGATTGAATTGGTGGACTGCGGCCCGGTAAAGGCAACACTTAAGATATCCAGAAAATATAACAAAACAACAATAGACCAATTTATAACAGTATATAACGGTTTCGACCGCATTGACTTTGCAATTGATATTGACTGGCATGAGAAAGGATACTATAAAGAATCAATACCTTTCCTCCGTGTTGGCTTTACTACGGCATTAGACTCGCCTGAGTATACTTACGAAACGCCCATGGGCTGGATTGACAGGAAACTGCAAGGCGTAGAGTTGCCGTCCATAAGGTTTGTAAACCTTTATGAAAACGGAAAAGGTGTAAGCTTATACAATGACTGCAAATTCGGATATCAGGTAGAGGGCGGCAGCGTATACATGACAATTGTCAGAGGTTCGTATTCTCCTGACGCAGTACCTGATGAAGGTCCGATAAGCGCAAAATATGCCCTCAGGCCATACAGCGGAGAAAAAGACATGCCAGGTGTTGTACGCGGAGCAGCTGCATTCAACCAGCCACTGCTGGCTGTATGGGGCAAACTCGATGCAATCAGTTCCGGAAAGTCCTGTGGACTGGTTCATGTATCCGAGCCTAATGTAGTTGTAAGCGCCGTTAAGCCTTCCGCAGACAATGAAGGAATAATTGTAAGGCTTGTGGAATATGCAGGAATTGACACTGATGTGACTGTAACACTGGACGGAGAATATTCGACCGTAATGGAAGTTGATCTCAGAGAGGAACCAAGAAGACTGATTGATACCGATACTAACAGTGTAAATATTACAATCAGGCCTTTTGAAAATGTAACATTACTGTTTAAATAAGCAACAGCCTTTAACAAGCAACAACTTTAAGTAAGCAACAGCTTTATTAAACACCATCTGCAGCATTATGCTGCAGGCGGTGTTTTTTTTTGGGGAAGTTGTAAAATAAAATGCCGTAATATATAGAAAACTCATGGTAATCCATTGTAAAATGTTTAACGACCAAAAAAAACATTAGCAAAGGAGAACCATGAGTTATATATGAA
>JAMOAC010000210.1 GCA_023621975.1 Bacillota bacterium
CAGTTTAAAATGCACATAAACATATTATATTTTCTTTCTTATCTTCCCTACAACAAAGGTGATAAGGGGGAACACAAAACCAAATATTATGCTTGCCGGTATACTGATAAATCTTGAGTAGTTTTCAAGCTCAAATCTGTCATTAGCCAGGTACTGTGAAAAAATAAGGGCAAATACGACAACAGGGCTCACATATGATCTCTCATCAGACAGGGAAAAGAGCGATTTTATTATACTTACAATAATATATATGATGACAGATATGGCTACAAAGTCCACGATCATCCAGGATGATATGGCAAGAGAATCTATCCGTTCGATAGTTTGCAGTATGGATATGCTTTTTACCACAAAGATATATGGCAAAGAAAGGCGTTCGATGACTGAATAGCCGTAAATCCCGATTGTCATTATCAGTACCATCAGTGACGCAATTGTCAGGTATACTGCACTTTGCATTCCAAACCTTCTGATATGCTCCTTATCGTTTATTTTATCCCCGAAGAAAAAAACAAACGTAAATGCGCCCCAGAGGCCGAAACTGGAGAAGCTTGCCTTTAACAGGGGCAAAGCATCATGGTATGTGACGGGGAATAGATTTATAATTTCGACATTCTGGATGGAAATCACGAAAAGCAGGGCATAAACTGCTGAAAATACCAAAAAAAGAAATTAGGCAGTCCTGGTAATGTATACGATTCCTTTCTGCAGTGCAAAGAAAACAGCTGCTAAAAAAGTTACAATAAAAAAGGTCATGGATGTGTTTGGAAGCAGTGACATCAAAAATCTTTCAGCAAAATACCTGACAAAAACTCCAAGGGTGGAAAGTACCCATATAAGGTAAAGGATTAATATGATTGATCCGAAAAATTTACCAAAACATTTGAAGATTATATCTGAGAGATTTGCGTCCTTATTATTTTTAAACAGCTCTTGAATTACCAATACAAGGCCAATAAACGGCAATACATTTAAAATGGGAGTTAACCACCCTGCACGTTCTCCTATATTTGCAGTGGTAGAGGGATACAACCGCATTATTGGAGAATACACAATCATGATAAAAAGTATGACTGCCTGGCGTACTGATATTTTTTCCCTAGATGACAGCAATTACAATCAACCTACCCTTCCTATCAGGGAAAGCAATATTTTTGCAAAACTCTCACGATCAGGATTTGAATAGTAAAATATACCAAAAGCGCCTACAAGCAACATAATGCCTATATACGCATACAAATCTTTCTTATTTTTTTTGGATTTCAAGTAAATAATATCCCTTATGCTTAATGCAACAATGATCAATATCAAAAAAATCATGTTTGCTTCCTCCATTTGTATCCGCTTGGCTCACTCAATTCATAAGTTCCTTTTACCTTGGATATTACCTGCACGTCAAACTTGATTTCAGGAAGAATTTCCATCCATTTATCTTCAATCTTGTGCCATTTCAACGGATTTTTAAGCCGTACACCGTCACATATGTTAAGGCAGTCGGATTTAAATTCCAATACCTTTTTGAGGACTTTTTCCATCTCATTTTTTAATATCTCTGATTGTTGAGATTCTATGTATGAAATATAGTCTTTGTTTGCAAAATCTACCTGGGAATGTATTTCACCTAAATTGCTGACAACTTTTGTCTTAAGGAGTATTCTTTCAAGATTGTCACCGTTGAAATACGGTATGACATCAGTTTTGCTGCTGATGATTTCAAGAGACACTTTCTGACCTGTAATGTCTTTTACTGTGACAATAGACGAATTAACGGTGTTGGTAATAAGATTCATACCACGTGATATTTCCGGGCCGATGAATCCGACCAGCTTTAAATTGCTGAGTATTGCGTAGCCGCAAGTTTCTATATCTTTTATCTGCTTATTTTCCTCCTCGTCGCGGTTTACCAAATGTATGCATGGAATGCGGGCAGACGCATGATGTATATCAAGAAATTTCATTAACTCATGCATTTTCATTTCTTTTGAAATGCTCAGGAATTTCATGTTTCTCTCCAAACTGTCAAGCTTGTCCAAAATATAATAGTCGCCTTCATTGAATTGCTCGATCAAATCCTTGGCAGTTGAATCCTTTACCACGTATAATTTTGATTCTATTCGAAGTTCATGGTCCCGGGTAAAAAAATCAATAAATTTTGAAATGTTATCTCTTGCAGCTTCCTCTCCTATAAGGTAATAATATGAATGGCCCCAAAAGAGCGTTTTGTTGCTATGGGTTTGGAGTTTCCTGACCGCATCAAATATGGTGTTGCCGGTAGATGATAAAACCAAAGCCTTTTCTCCACCAACGCTGCTGCCGGAACTCACTTCCGTGCTGCCTGAACTCTGTTGTCCGGCCTCTCCTTCCAGGTTTTTACTTGCTATTGTTATCAAATAGCTGTCAGGTTCCTCAGGCAGTTTGTCAATTCCAATGATCTGGACAAGCTGCAAATCGTCTATTTCGCGTCTTTCAGGCAATAGGTTTTTATTACACCCTGTAAAGCTTACCAGCAATAGCATGAGCCCTGTACAAACAATCACTTTTTTCATTACCCTCACCTATTTCTGACGTTTTTTATTTGTTGTCTTAAGATCTGACGGACGTTTTTTCATAAAACGCAAGGGTACGCGAATAATGGTGTCCCGTGCGATATCCCGCCCATCGTTTGCCACAAAGGGAGAAAAGTAGGGCACACCGAAAGTTTCAATTGTATTCAGGTGGTATACCAGCAGCAGAAAACCTATGGTGAGCCCATAAAGACCGGCAATGGTGGCACATGCTACGAACAGCAGCCTGAAAACTCGAAGTGCATTTGAAAAATCCTGATTAGGCATGGTAAAACCTGCCATACCTGTCAGGGCAATGATGATTACAACAACCGGCGAAATGATTTTTGCCTGAACTGCAGCCTGCCCGACAACCAATGCCCCTATTATTGAAATGGTTTGCCCGATTGTTTTTGGAAGGCGAAATCCTGCTTCGATCAGCACTTCAAACGCGAATAACATGAAAAGTACGGAGGTAGAGGTGGGGAAGGGCACCTCAGCCTTACTCCTGATTATGGTTATGGCAAGCAATGTTGGTATCATTTCCTGGTGAAATGTTGTTATTGAAATATAAAATCCAGGCAAAAGGAGTGTTATCAGTGCATTTATATACCTTAAGCTTCTTAGCAAAGAGCCTATAATGTAATTTTGTGCATAATCTTCCGGAGCCTGGAAAAACGTGCTTATGGTCGCAGGAATTATATAGGCTGTCGGCAGTCCGTCAACGATTAATCCTACCCTTCCTTCCAATATGTTATGACAGAATTTGTCGGTCCTTTCAGTGTTAAAAACCTGGGGAAACACAGTACTCCTGTTATCTATTATGTATTCCTCAATGCTTCCTGCGGTGGTAGCACCGTCAACGTCTATCTTGCTTACACGTTTTATGACTTCCTCAACTATTTTTTTATTTGTGAGGTTTTCTATATAAATGACAGCAACGATTGTTCTGGTTTGCTTTCCTACTATGATTTCCTTTATGCGTAAATAAGGTGTATGCATTTTACGTCGCACTAACGACGTATTCACCCGAAGAACTTCAATAAAAGAATCCTTTGCTCCTTTGAGGGCACTCTCGTTTGTCGGTTCGGTAATACTTCTTTTGTCAAAGCCCTTGATGTCAAACGTAATTGCTTTTTTCTCCTGGTCAAATACCAATGCAACCGCACCCTCCAAAATATCTGCAAGAGTGTCCCCCAGTTTGGTCCTAAGTTTGCGGGAAGCATGATATGTTGTACCATGTTCTATAAGATCGATAATGCTTTTAAAATCATTTACTTTTTCCAGAACTTTTTCCTGTGTCAGGGGCTTTAGAACATCGTCGTTAACCATCTTTATATCAACCAGGCCATCAATAAAGACAACAGTAACCGGCAGGTCGCTGCGGCCGTTTATGTAATGTACCTGATAGTTTATGTCGTTACTGTCGGACAGAATGTTCTTAATATTTTCAGTTGTTACTTCCTTGTCATTCAGGTCAGCAATATCAATATCGCTTTCTGGTTTTGTTCTGTTAATAAACTTGCTGAACTTCATAGGTACACTTTTCTCCCATGCATTTTATACAATTTATATTTATAATTTCCGATACGGGTTAAACTATGCATAAACTTCATTATAAGCACTTTGTTGCCTTTCATTAAATTGAAAAACAGCATTCACTGTAAGTATTTCTGATACTGGAATTCATAAATACTGTTTATTATATTAAAAATACCATTTATATTAAAGTGAACCATTTTATTAAAAAACATTGAATATATTTCTATTTTAATAAAAGTTTCCAAATTATAGTTTACAAATTGCAACTTTATCAGTATACTGAAATTACAGCTGAAATGTTTCTCATTCGACAGCTGGGCACATCAAAATGTTTCAAATAATTCGTTCAATTGCGGCAATTTTGCGTGAAAATGCTTACAAACTTTGCCGATCGACAGATGCTTCATCCTGGGAACAATCAGACAATGTTTTAGCTCAAAAAATTAATATTAATTACAATTGAAGAAACTATTAAGGTATACAAATGAACAAAATATTAAGGCAAACAAATCACTTTAATAAAGTAGATAAATCACTTTAGCAAAGTATACAGATCACTACGATGTCATTACCGCATAATTCATATCAGGCAAAGCTATACCAGGCAATGCTGTACCAGCCTGTACCATATCGGGATATACTATACCAGGCCATGCATAGATACTGCCTTGTTATGTCCATTGTAAAGCAGCAGGCGTCTGTTTCCTGGTGTTACAGGTCACTTTATCACAAATTGCAAATTTAAATTATATAATGGGCGATATATTACAAAAAAGAAATTAATTTTATATTAATTTAATATTGAAAGGGGTGATTCCATTGGACAAGCAGTACTTATGCGTTACAGCTCAGTTGCTGCAGGGTGGAGTTTTGCCGTATTATCGGCAAGCATGCAAAAAAATCCAATAAAATGAAAAAAATTATTATTAAGGAGGTAATATTTTATGTATTCTGGAAAGCCTGTTTTTTCAAAGATGAGAGGCTTTAAGAAGGTAGCGGTTTTACTTGTTTCCATAATTTTGCTTACTATGGTGAATTATGCTCAGCCTGTGTCGGCTGAACCGGTTACGGACGGAAAATTTACAATTGCAATAATTCCCGATACACAAAATGAAGTGGCATACTCTGGGGCAATTCAAAACCAATGGTTTAAGAACCGTACGCAGTACCTGGTTAACAACAAGGACAACCTGGATTTGCGATTTGTTATTCATACCGGTGATGTAGTTAACTGGCCGGCATATGATCCAAACCAATTGCCGATCGCATCCGAGGCAATGGCCGTGCTGGACAATGCAGGTATTCGCAGCCAGCTCAGCATCGGTAATCACGACACTGCAGCAACCTATATTGGTGGTTCTGCAGTACCCGGCGGAGACATCCCGAAACTGGTTCGCGATACGTCGCTTTTCAATGCTGCATTCCCTGTATCAAGGTATCCCGGTATGGTAACGTTTGAGCCAAATAAGGTGGACAACTGCTATCAAACCTTCGAAGCCGAAGGTAAGAAATGGCTGGTGCTTAACCTTGAACTGTGGCCGCGCACCGAAGCAGTTAATTGGGCAAAGAACGTAGTGGCCAGTCACCCGGACTATAATGTTATCATACACACCCATTCATATCTGACCAGCACCGGTCAAATTTATCAGTCCAATGGAGGCTATGGCGCAAATTCCCCGCAGTATGTATTTGACAACCTTGTAAAATTATATCCCAATATCAAGTTCGTATTCTGCGGACACACGGGAACTGCCGCCAAGCGCGAAGATTACGGTGTGCATGGCAATAAAATAGTGTCTATCAACGGAACTTTCCACAGCAACACAACCAATCCGGTACAGCTCCTGGAAATAGACGTTGTCAACGGCACTGCCAGCACCAGGTTCTATGCTCCGCTGGACGGATATGAATGGACACAGTACAGATGGACGTTTACCGGTTTGGACTTTGTTTCACCTTCAACAACACCGAATTACCTGTTGGATGAAGGATTCAATTCACAGCCTAATGGTGCAACACCTGCAGGCTGGATTTTGAACACCTCCGGAGGAACTGTAACCGTACAGCCCGTTCCGAGCGAGCAGGAAAAGAGCATGAGGCTCTATAAGACCGGCTTGCCGGGATATGCAGCAGCCATGAAGAAGTTTACGCCGCAGACGTCAGGAATCGTTTATTACGACACATGGGTCATGGTAGGGGAATCTGCAAGTACCAAACAAATTATGGTGAGAAATTATGATACATCAAAAATAGCTACCATTGTAGCATTTGCAGACGGTTATATCAAGGTCAACGCCTCAACCAATGTTCAGCCTTTTGTGGCGAACCAGTGGTACCACATAGTTGTAAAGCTGAACCAGGACAACAGGACATTTGAAGTGTTTGTAGACGGTGTGAAAAGGGGAACCTTCAATTACTACCATCAAGATACCAACGACCTTGGAGAAATGCTCTTTGCCATTTCCCCTAATTACACCGGAACGTTCTATATAAGTGATATCAAAGTATCAAAGCAGTGAATGCAGCAAAATTCTAATGTACCGGATTTGTACAAGCACAAAAGGCAAAAAAAAAGAAAAATATAACTAAAATTAAGGTGTAAAACAATATAATTAACGGACAATTAAATAATATACAATAAAT
>JAMOAC010000255.1 GCA_023621975.1 Bacillota bacterium
TCCTCCGTACCACATTGGTAACCTGTCTGCTTTTTTTGCTTTGAACGGACTTAATCCTCTTTGCTTGGAATTCTTTTCCTACCTCACTTAATATACAAATTTACCACGACATAATTATGGGTTTTTGCTACGACATAATTATGGATTTACGGTAATTGGCACAAATTACCCCACTACGGTCAAAGATATCATACGCTGAATTAGGGACATCTTTAAGTGAAAAGGATATCTCAGACTGAATGAAGGGAACTCATAACATATTGAGATTTCATGAGATATTCGTAAAACTGATTATAAAATTAACTTAACTCCCTTTCTAAATATTATTTGGCCTTGTGGACTTCTTGAATCTTTCGAGTATCAAATAAAAAAGTCTTGAAAGATATTCTTTTTAAAATTAAATTAATTTCAAAAATAAAATTAAATTATAAAAAATGAAATTAGCAAATTTTTATTATTTTTTGTTTTTATTTTTGTTTATATGTATTCTACAAATTTTAAAAAAATCCTTCTTTTTATTTTAATATTTTAATAAAATTAATTTTAAACGTTTTAATTAAATTTAATATTTTTATTGATATTTATAAATAATATCTTTATACTATAATTAATTAAACTAACAAGGATACCTGAATTTCGTACTTAAGTCAGAACTTAAATATGTAATTTAATAGCTTGAATATGTAATTAATAACTTAAGTATTTAACCTGACCATGATTGTTAATAGTAAGTTACTTAAGTATATTATAAAACAAATAAAGATATTAAAAAAGTACACAAATATTACCTAAAATATAAATGCTCAGGGATTGGCACATGAACATGAAAAATATGCATGAAAATATAAATAATTCATCTAACAATAATTATTAAACAATGATGTACAAATATATTGATTAATACTATAATTAATTAAGTAAAATAAAGTAAATAAGCTGTTTTTTATTTTTTTCAACAGGGGGAGAGACAAATGGCGACAATGAAAGACGTTGCACGGCTCGCAAAGGTGTCGGTTGCTACCGTATCAAATTATATTAATAATTCAAAACCTGTAAAGCCTGAAACTGTAGCAAGAATACAAGCGGCAATTGAACAGTTGAATTTTCTGCCAAATGCAAGCGCAAGAAATTTGAAAGTCAAATCATCCAATGAAATAGCCGTTATTTTGCCAAATTTAAATGATACTTACTATATTGACATATTCAAGGGTATAGAAAAAGTTTTCCAAAGCAGCAACTATTTCGTAAATGTGGCTTTCTCGGATGAAATACCCGATAAAGAAATAATGTTGATAAACAATTTTTTAAAAAAGAACATAAGCGGGGCAATTGTTATCACCTGCCAGCCTGACAATACAGATTTCTTTAACAGGAACTTCATACAGAGAAACATCCCCCTGGTTGTCATAGACAGGCAAATAAAAGACCTGGAGACAAATTTTATCTGCTTTGACAATGCCAGTGCAATTAAAAAAATTACCGAAAGCCTTATTCTGAATAATTACAGAAAAATAGGCCTTGTAGTCGGGCCGGAGGAATACTATTGTGAAAGCGAGTGCATCAAAGGGTATAAAAGCGCTCATATTCAATATGACCTGAAAATTGACAACGATATGATTTTACATACAAACCTGTCCAAAGAAGATGCTTTCCGTATAGGCATATCCATGATAGCATACAAGGAACCGGATGCTGTTATAACTTCAGCCGAGTCAATAGCCAAAGGCATTATAGAAGCAGCTCATTTAAGAAGAATCAGGATACCGGAGGATATGCTGATAATAACCTTAAATCAGGAGTACTGGAACAAGCAGGAACTGCATCCCGGCATTATCGGGACCGCAAGGCCCGCAATGGATATGGGAGAACAGGCTTCAATACTATTGAGAAAAAACATTAACTCACCCGTCCTTTTTGAAAAACAAAAAATAGTTATGAAGGATAAGATATTGTCAGAAGATTTCAATCTTTTTGATAAATGCCGTGTTAATTTTTCAACAGCCAGAAAAAAGGGTGAGATAAATGTTTTAATGCTGGATTGCAACCTCGCAAATGCAATAAAAAATCTTCTTCCTTATTTTATGGATCAAACGGGCATAGATGTAAAAATCAGGACGCTGCATCAGCAATACCTGCTTGACAGAATTATTACTGACTATGAAACCAACAACAATCCATCCGATGTATACATGTTCGACATCCCGTGGTTACCCTACATTGCCTCTAACGGCTACATGGCGGATATTTCAGAATTTATAAATTCTCCGGAATTCGATAAAAATATTTTCCTCCCTGGCTGTCTTAAATATTACAGCGAATTTGAAGGAAAACATTATGGTGTGCCTTTTATCTACGGCCCTCAGGTCCTGTTTTACAGAAAGGATTTATTTACCAACAAAAAGCTGGGAGAAGAATTTGAAAAAAGATACAAGACAAAACTCAGGCCTCCCAGGACATGGCTTGAGTTTAACGCTGTTGCCGAATTCTTTACCAGGGCGTTTAACCCTGATTCGCCTGTAGAGTACGGCACTTCTGTAGCTGCAGCATATTTCGAGCTGCTTGCTCCGGAGTTGTTAATACGCTTGTGGGCTTATGGCGGAGAAATATTTAATAAGGAAAACAAAGTGGTTATAAATTCACAAAGGAATATTAAGGCATTTACCAATTTTTGCAAAACACTTGATTTCGTAAATCCTGATTTTCTCAATTACAACATCGAAAGAACCGTTCATGATTTTTACACTGGAAAGACAGCAATGCTTATTGGTTTTCCGTCATATATATCAGTAATAAACAACCGGTTTAAGTCCAAAATAGTGGGAAAAATAGGATATGAGCAAATACCCGGCAGGTCTCCTGTCCTGGGCGGCTGGAGCCTGGGAATATCTCCCCACAGCAAAAAAAAGGAGGAAGCCCTCAAGTTTATCAACTGGGCATGCGGAAAGGAAATAGGCTTATATTGCACAATACTGGAGGGACAGTCCCCCATAGTGGACCTATACAAAAACGACGATTTGCAAAAACTTTACCCATGGCTTACACTCCTGCTTGACATCTATGATTCGTGTAATGTCAGGGTAGGCCCGTATAAACCCGGGGGAAAGATAATTCCACAGGACAGGATTGAATATTTGATGTGCAAACCCTTATACTCAGTTATTGAGAAAAAACAGCCCCTTGAGGAAGCTCTTGAAACTGCCCAAAAAGAACTGGAAGAACTTTTCGAAAGCTATGGATATCCACAGTAAAGCTGTCCCAAACGGCAACAAGGTTTGGCAGGAGTGTGACAGTGTGACATAATCGACAGATGTGACAAAAATAACATGTATGACGAAAATGACAGGTAGGTCGGGAGTGACAGATGTGGAAAGAACCGTTACCTGCCACCCCCCTGCTACATACCCTGTTTCATTACATTTCACATTTCCTGTCCCTCATCATCAGCTCATACACAGCCTGCCTTGGGTCTTTACCTTCAAACAAAATCTTGTATGCCTCATCGATAATAGGCGTGGATATGTTTAATTTCTTTGCCAGCTTATATGCGGCTTTTGTGGTTGTAATCCCCTCAACCACCATTTTTACTTCGCTTACAGCCTCTTCCATTGTCTTTCCCTTGCCTATCAGTATGCCTGCGCGCCTGTTCCTGCTGTGCATACTGGTGCAGGTAACTATTAAATCCCCTATACCGGAAAGGCCTGCAAATGTCTCAGGCCGGGCGCCCAGTGCCACCCCAAGCCTGGACATTTCCATAATACCCCTTGTCATCAACGCAGCCTTGGTATTGTCTCCGAAGCCCAGGCCGTCGGAAATTCCTGCACAGAGGGCTATTACGTTTTTTATGGCTCCGCCCAGTTCAACACCTACAATATCCGGATTCGTGTACACCCTGAATGTCGAGGACATAAGCACATCCTGTACATACTCGGCAGCCGCCATGTCCCGGGATGCGGCAACATAAGCGGAAGGCATGCCGCATGCAAGTTCTTCGGCATGACACGGCCCTGACAGGGCAACTACCCTTGCATCCGGAATTTCCTGGTTTATTACTTCAGACATCCTTAGAAAAGTATCCTCTTCAATTCCTTTTGAAAAGCAGCATATTATCCGTGAACCACTGATATATTTCGAAATATTTCTTGCATTCTGCCGAACCGTATGGGAAGGCACAACCATTGCGATCAGGTCATTGCCATCCAATGCTTCCTGCAGGCTTGTGGTACAAATTACACCTTCGGGAATTTTTGCCCCGGGCAGTTTGTATTTGTGTTCCCTGTATGTATTAATCATGTCTGCCTCTTCTTTAAAAGGAGACCACATTTTTACATTATGCCCGTTTCCGGCAAGCAATATGGAAACAGCCGTACCCATGCTTCCGGCACCAATTACCGCAACGTTCTTCACCGCAACAATCCTCCAACCAATTAATCTTTATTGTTTGAAAATATATTTTACTGAACTATCTTCCCAGTTTTCTAAAGTCCAGTTTTGATTCGGTCCCGTTCAGTATTCTGGATATATTTGAACGGTGTCTGAAAATAACAAGCAAACATATTACGATAGAAAAAATTACAAAACCCGCGTCCTGCCTGTAAACAATTGCCAGAACAGGAAACAATGCTGCAGCTATTATAGACCCCAGGGAAACGTATCTTGTCATGACAACAACAACGGCAAAAATCAGTAGCAGCAAAGCCGCTATCTCCGCATTCATCATAAACAAAACTGCTGCGGAGGTGAGTACGCCCTTGCCTCCTTTAAATTGAAAATACACAGGCCAGTTATGTCCGATAATTGCCAGCGTTCCTGCCGTCATGGCCCCCACTTTCCCTGCAAGGGCAAGTCCAAACAAATAGGAAATAATTCCTTTCAGAATATCACCTATAAGCACAAAAAACGCAGCTTTCTTTCCCAGTGTCCTCAAAGTATTTGTCATACCGGCATTACCGCTTCCATACTGCCTTATGTCTATTCTATATAATTTTCCAACAATTATCGAACTGTTTATGCTACCTAACAGATACCCCGCAATTCCTGACAGCACAATCTGTAAAAATGACATAAAATCACTCCTCACCTTTTTCCCTGTAAATAAACCTTATTGGAGTTCCTTCAAAACCAAAACTCTTTCTGAGTTGATTTTCCAGGTACCTCTCATAAGAATAGTGCATAAGCTCGGCATTATTGACAAATACAACAAATGTGGGCGGCTTTACTGAAGCCTGTGTCATGTAATAAATTTTCAATCTCCTGCCCTTGTCTGAAGGCGGCTGCACCATTGCAACCGACTCATTCAATATGTCATTGAGCATGCCGGTACTTATCCTGAAGGATGCCTGCTCAGCTACATGCTTTATCAGCTGGAAAATCCTGTTTACCCTTTTCCCGGTCTTTGCCGAAATGAAAATTACAGGGGCATATAGCATAAAACTCAGCTTCTCATGTATCGTCCTGACAAATTCTTCCGACGTACCTGTTTCCTTTTCAATGAGATCCCATTTATTGACGGCTATAATTGAAGCTTTTCCCTGTTCATGAGCATAACCTGCAATTTTAGCATCCTGCTCGGTTACGCCGTCAACAGCATCAATCATGATGATACAGACATCAGCCCTGTCAACCGCTGCCCACGAACGAACAACACTATACCTTTCTATATTCTCCTTTATCTTGCTTTTTCTTCTTATGCCTGCAGTATCTATGAATACATACTTGTCATTACCGTGTTCCACATATGTATCAATCGCATCCCTGGTGGTTCCGGGTATATCGGAAACAATAACCCTTTCTTCACCAAGAATACGGTTTATAAGGGATGATTTGCCTGCATTCGGTTTTCCGATAACCGCAACCTTGATGATATTTTCATCATATTCCTCGGTATCTTCCTCGGGAAAATACTTGTATATTTCATCAAGTAATTCTCCTATCCCCAGGCCGTGTGCCGAGGATATAGGAAAAATTTCACCCATACCGAGATTGTAAAACTCATATATTTCAGGCGGGGGCTCCCCGATATTATCCACCTTGTTTACTACTAAAATGACAGGCTTGCTTGTCTTCCTCAACATTGTAGCAACCTCTTTGTCTGAAGCAGTCATTCCCTCTTTGCCATCAACCATGAAAATAATAACATTTGCAGTCTCAATAGCCATTTCAGCCTGCCTTTTCATCTGCTGCATTATGGTATCTTCCGTATAAGGCTCAATTCCTCCGGTGTCAATCAGGGTAAATTTTCTGTTTCTCCACTCAACTTCGGCATATATCCTGTCCCTGGTTACACCCGGGGTATCTTCCACTATTGATATCCTTTTACCAGTTAAATAGTTAAAAAGAGTCGATTTTCCCACATTTGGCCTTCCTACAATCGCAACTACCTGTTTAGCCATATATTCCTCCTTTTAATCCATGTATGAAGAAAATGTGCAGTGAAAATATCAAATTAACAGTTACAAACATTTGTCAATAACAGAAGCCAAAAAGGCCTCTCCGCTATTTTCAACCGCCTTAACCCTTACGCCCAGTTCCTTTTCCAGACTGCTTACGGTATAGTCATCGAGAAAAACATCTTCTCCTGATTTCAGCGTGCATTTTGATATAAGTAATTCTTCACCCAGCGGCAACCCTCTCAGTTGCATTGCAATGTCTCTCCCCGTAAGCAGCCCCGTCAC
>JAMOAC010000529.1 GCA_023621975.1 Bacillota bacterium
AAATTGATGAAAAGCGCATTGAAGCCATTTACGAAACAGGCAATGCATGTGAAATCAGCGCATATATGCGTGAACTGATGTTTAACCGGTAAATGGTCAAGATCCCCTGAGAAAGGGGATAAAAATATGAAAATAAAAAAATAAAGGGGGAAGTAGAACCATGAAAAACATGAAAAAGCTGATTGCTCTGATGCTGGTTCTTTCCATGATTTTTGTCCTCGCGGCTTGTGGCCAGTCATCAGAAAAGGGTGGCACCACCAATGAAGAGACAAAAACAACAGGAGAAGACAGTAAAAGTTCATCAAACAACAAAGACTGGGAAATCGTTGTAGTTCCAAAGGATGCAACAAATCCCTGGTTTGTTCGCATGGAGCAAGGTGTTAAAGAGTACAGGGAGGAAACCGGTCTGAATGTTTACCAAAAAGGTCCTTCAGAAACCGATGCCACCATGCAGTCACAGGTAATACAGGACCTTATTGCAGCAAAAGTTGATGCTATTTGTGTTGTGCCTGTTGACCCACCTGCACTTGAACCCGTATTGAAAGAGGCAATGGATGCAGGTATCGTAGTTATTGCTCATGAAGGTGCTACTTTGGAGAACTGCCATTATGATATTGAAGCATTCAATAATGCCGAGTATGGTGCTTTCCTGATGGATAACCTTGCTGAGGCCATGGGTTATGAAGGCGTGTATACTACAATGGTAGGACACGTAACCAATGCTTCTCATAATGAATGGGCAGACGGTGCTGTAGCTCACCAGAAGGAGAAATATCCCAATATGCAGCTGCTTGAAGAAGAGCCCAGAGTTGAGTCTGAAGACAATGGTGACGTTGCATATCAGAAAGCAAAGGAACTTTTCAAGAAATATCCTAACCTGAAAGGTGTCCTGGGTACTTCATCCTATGATGCTCCCGGTGTTGCCCGTGCAATTCAGGAGCTTGGACTGGTCGGCAAAGCTTTCACGGCAGGAACGGGTATGCCGAAGGCTAATGCTGAGATTTTAAAGAGTGGAGTTGTTAAGTCATTGACACTCTGGGATCCTGCACTGGCAGGTAAAGCAATGATTTCACTAGCTGTTAAGGTTCTCAATGGTGAGAAGATTGAGGATGGTGTCGACCTGGGCATTGAAGGTTATAATGAAATGCACTTCAGAGAAGGCAGCGATAAAGTTCTTGAAGGAAAAGGCTGGATTGTCATTAACGCTGATAATGTCGACAGCTTTGGTTTCTAATATTGCTTAAAAACTGCTGTTCCTATTATTAATAATAGGAACAGCAGTTTCAAGTTTTAAACTGAACAAAGTTTTAAACTGAACAATATGAAAACTGATTAATAATAAAAAAGCCAAATTTTTTTATAACGGCTTTAACCAATGCAGCACTACACTTTTTGAAAGGAGCGTTATTGCTCTATGACGCAGAGTGTAATAAAAGTTGTAGACATAAAGAAGTCTTTTGGAGCCGTAAAGGCATTAAAAGGAGTATCTCTGGAAATCGCGCCAGGTGAGATTCATTGTCTTGCGGGAGAAAACGGTTGTGGCAAATCTACACTGATAAAAATTATTTCCGGTGTTTATGAACCTGATTCCGGACATATTGAATTTGGTGACAAAGTTTATACAAAACTTTCCCCTATTGAAGCCATAATGAATGGTGTACAGGTAATTTACCAGGATTTTTCAATTTTCCCTAATCTTACGGTCATGGAAAATCTTGCGCTTAACAGTGAATTAAGAGACAGGCGAAAAATTGTAAACTGGAAGCGTTTCCGCAGGATTGCGGAAGAAGCGGTTTCAAAGATTGACTTTAAAGTAGATCTTAATGCAAAAGTAGGTGATCTTTCAGTTGCTGACAAACAGCTTGTAGCAATCTGCAGAGCTCTGATGTTCGATGCAAAGCTGATAATTATGGATGAACCTACTACTGCTTTAACAAAAAAAGAAGTTAATGCACTGTTTAAAATTATTATGTCATTAAAGGAACAGGGAATTGCTATATTGTTTGTCAGCCATAAGCTGAATGAGGTGTTTGAAATTTCCGAACGCTTCACTATTTTAAGAAACGGTGAAAAAATAATAACCGGAAATACATCTGACCTGGACCACAAAAAATTTACATATTATATGACCGGCAGGGAATTTGAAGATACAAGATTTGAGCCTGAAAACATCGGGGAAGAACCCCTGCTGGAAGTGGAAAACCTTGGACTTACGGGATGTTTCAATAATGTCAGTTTTTCGTTGAGAAGAGGTGAAATTTTAGGCATTACAGGGCTATTGGGATCAGGCAGAACTGAACTTGCACTTTCGCTATTTGGAATCAATCCGGCTGACCAGGGGAAAATCCGTATTAAAGGAAAAGAAGTTGTTATAGATTCCGTTGCGGCTGCCATGAAACATAATATAGGCTATGTTCCGGAAGACAGGCTCAGTGAAGGTTTGTTCCTTTCTCAGGCTATCGGTGATAATATAGTTATTTCAGAGATTGAATACATATCAAATCAAATGGGTGTAATAGATAAGGAAAAAAGAAAAACCGAAATAAATAAATGGGTAAAAGAATTAGGAATTGCAACAAATAATCCTGAAAATCCATGCAGCACTCTTTCAGGAGGAAACCAGCAAAAAGTAGTCCTGGCAAAATGGCTTTCCCGTAATCTGGATATCCTGATTCTCAATGGTCCTACCGTCGGTGTAGATATCGGAGCAAAGCATGACTTATATGCAATTCTGCAAAATCTCGCTAATAATGGCATGGGAATTATCATTATTTCAGACGATCTGCCTGAAATTTTGCATAACTGCAACCGGGTCATAATCATGAAAAAGGGGACTGTGGCTGCAGAACTGGATGTGAAAGAAATTAACGAAAGCCAGCTTACGGAGTACATGATGGAGGGAAATAAATGATGGGGAAAAACATGAAAAATCTCCTTTCAAAACATGAATTTTATATATTTCTTGTAATTTTAGTGATATGTATTATGATTGAAATCCGTTCCGGCCAGTTCTTTACTCCGAATAATCTGGTTGACCTGGGATCTGCCCTTATTGTACCTGGATTGTTCGCAATCGGAGCTTTTATGGTTATTGTCAGCGGCGGAATAGATGTATCTTTTCCGGCCCTTGCCTCACTTAGTGTTTATGCCACGACAAAAATTTTGACGGAAATTAATTACAAAGGCGGAATCCTTCTTCCTATTATCATGGTTGTGGCATTCGGTGCACTCCTTGGCGCCTTAAACGGATTTTTTATTGCAAAGCTGAAAATGCCCACCATGATTATCACATTAGGAACTTCCAGTGTATTTAAGGGGATCATGCAGGGTGTTTTAAATTCCACGGAGATATCCAACATTCCTTTAGGTATGAAAAATTTCGGTACTGCGGCATTGTTTGTTGCAACAAACAAGGAACTGGGACTGAACTCCAGGATGCCGATTGCATTTCTGATTTTAATAGCTGTAATTGCACTGGCTTATTTTGTACTTCGTTATACTATGTTCGGCAGGGCTCTTTATGCCATAGGAGGTAATGAAACAAGTGCCTACAGGGCAGGATTTAATGTAGAGAGAACAAAATTTATCCTGTATGTGGCAGTAGGTGCAATCTCGAGTCTTGCCGGCCTGATCAGGGTTTGCATGATGGGTCAGTGCCATCCTACAAATTTGCTGGGTATGGAAATGATGATTATTGCGGGAGTTGTTCTTGGCGGTGTTGCAATTACAGGCGGAGCAGGATCCCTGACCGGCTGCATGTTAGGAACAATACTCATTGTTATGGTCCAGAACTCATTGATTCTGCTTGGTATTCCAACTTACTGGCAAGAGTTTTTCCTTGGGACCTTGATCATTGTCGGAACAGGTATTTCTGCCATGCAGGTATTAAGAAACTCCAAACGCCTGGTTAGCATGAAATCGTAGGAGGAATCATCATGAATGAAAGCAGAACGGGTATTGGCAGAAAAATATATAATTTTTACAGTAAGGAAGTATATATCAGCAGACTGATTGTAGTGATGATTTTGGTGCTCATCAGTATGCTGATTCTCAAACCAACTAAATTTTTCACTTTTGTCAATTTCCAGACCATGTTTGCCCAGTTCCCGGAATTTGGGCTGATGTCTCTGGGCGTAATGCTGTGTATGATAACAGGCGGTATAGACCTCTCAGTAGTCGGTGTTGCAAATCTTGCTTCCATTACTTCAGGGATTGTACTTAAAGCATTGGTAACTTCTGAAGGTTTACTTCCATGGTATGGTATACTGGTAAGCATGCTTTGCGGTATTGTAATTGGATTGGTAGCCGGCGTTCTGAACGGTGTACTTGTTGCCAAAATTAACATACCGCCTATCCTGGCAACGCTTGGAACATATGAATTGTTTTTAGGAATTGGGATTATTCTTACAAAAGGTAAGGCAATAAGCAAACTTCCCAGGGAATATTCGAATCTGATTACCAGCAAGCTGTTTGGTATTATACCTGTACAGCTGATTATCTTCGCGATTATGGCAGGATTAATATCATATCTCCTGTCCCGGACTACATATGGTGCCAGAATATATATGCTGGGAACCAATTCAAAGGCAGCAGTATTCAGCGGACTCAATACATCGAACCTTCTGATAAAGACGTATGCATTGTCAGGAATTTGTGCTGCCCTGGGCGGACTTGTAATGCTGGCCAATTATAACTCTGCAAGAGCGGATTATGGAACGGTTTATACACTCCAGTGCATTTTAATCGTAGTGCTTGGCGGAGTTGATCCTAACGGAGGTAAAGGCCGTACCAGCGGAGTTGTATTTGCAATTCTTGTGTTGCAGATGCTTTCTTCGGGCCTTAATATGTTCCCTCAGATAAGCAATTTCTATAAATCGCTGATATGGGGCAGCGTACTGCTACTTGCCATGGTTCTCAACTATTTCTCGACGCAGAAGAGCAGAAGCAACTGAAGATAAGAGCCGGTATTAATAATCATAAGGAGGTATGAATTGTGCTCAAAGGTGTACCGCGTATCCTTTCACCGGAATTGTTAAAGATACTCTGTGAAATGGGGCATAACGATGTAATTGTTATAGGGGACGCCAATTTTCCGGGAACAGCACTTGCCCGGGCCGGAGGAGCAAAAATAGTGCGTGCTGACGGCATTGGTGCTGTTGAAATGCTGGATGCAATTCTTACCATGATTCCTGCGGATACATATGTGGAAAAACCTGTAATACTTATGGAAAAGGAACCCCAGGATAAGGATCTGGAAATTCCGATCTGGAAAGAATTCGAAGAGGTGGTCAAAAAGCATGACCCACGCGGAAAGAATGCCATTGGCTTTATAAACAGGTTCGATTTTTATGACGAGGCCAAAAAGGCATATGCTGTTGTTCAGACAGGTGAAGAGGCAGTATATGCATGTGTAATGATAAGAAAAGGTGTAATAAAATAGTTGTGATTAAAATTGGGTATCAGGAAAAGGTAAGGTATTGTCTGAAAGGGCTTTTGATGCCATTTTTGCTCAATTTTAATTGAAAAAATTAAAAAATTGGGGCGGTTTTTTACCACCCCAACATTTATTATGGAACCTTTATAAAGAAGCTTCGTTTTTTATAATTTAAAATTGAGCCGTTTAAGCCTTGCAATTTAATGAACTATTTCGTAACGGTGACTTTTTGCAGCATGCGTGGACTGTCAGGATTCAGTCCTTTTGTAAGCGAAAGGTTGCATGCAAAAAGCTGTGCCACAACGGCATTATAGAATGGAGATACTATGTCGTCTTCAGTCTGCGGTATGGCAAATGCTGTTGTTCCCCTGCCAAGTACATCTTCATTATTAGATACTACGATAAGTTCAATATTGCTTTCTGCTAGCCTGTCTATCATTGCAGTTGTATCTCCAAGGGAAGGACCGTTGGGAGCATAAATTATTACAGGTATGTTCCTGTCAATCATTGCTATCGGACCATGCTGGAAATCGGACGTAGCAAAAGCCTTGGCGCGTGCGTATGTAGTTTCCTGTATCTTAAGCGCAGATTCCTTTGCTATGGCATAGTTAGTGCCCCTGGCAAGCACAAAGCATTCGTTCATAAATCTGTATCTCGGTGCAGCAGACTCTATGACACCGCTGCTTTCCAATACGCAGGATACATTTTCAGGTACCTTCAAAAGGCTTTCGGCCATTGTACAGTTTTTGGCCCATTCAGCGGTAAGCTGGGCAAATAACATCATCTGAGAAGTGAAAGTTTTTGTAGCAGCAACACTTTCTTCAAGGCCTGCACTGCAGTACAGATGATATTTTGATTCCACTGCCAGCGGTGAATCCGGTGTGTTTGTAATGCTGACAGTCAGAGCGTCCTGCCTGTTGGCACTTCTTATAACCTCAAGCGCATCAGCGGCTTTACCTGACTGTGATACTGCAATTACAAGGCTGTTTTTAAACTGCAGCGTTTTATTGTACAGAGTGAAAACTGAGGGTGCTGCAAGTGCTACAGGTATGCCAACCTGTGTTTCCATGATATATTTGCCGTAAATTGATGCGTGATCAGATGTGCCTCTTGCTGCAATATAGACCCACTGAATATTGCGTTTGTTGATCTCTGAAACAATTTCCCTGATAACCTCTGTATTTTCCTTGATGCATCTTTCAAGCACAGCAGGCT
>JAMOAC010000522.1 GCA_023621975.1 Bacillota bacterium
ACAGTTTTATCTTTCGTAAAATTCATTATATTGTTACTTTATCACATTATTACTATAGTATATTGTACCATTTCATCCACAATTGTCAATATGGAAAAAGTAAAACTTTGTAGTTATTTAGCACAAAATCCAATTTTGTGTAAATACCTGAAGTTTTTTCTGTATGCCTGGATTAAAGTGTTCCCGGATCATTTTTTGGTCTCGTTTCTTGCAACACTCAGCAGGCATATTTCACAGCCGTTGCACATAAATACCTTATCCGGGAAGACATTCTTGATTGTCTCAAGCAACTCTTTGTTTCTCAACTGCCCTGTACAGTGAATGGTAATTTTTTTAGGAGCAAAAGTTATCAATGAACTGACAAGCAAATCGTCATAATTAATGTCATCTTCCGAAATCTCATTTATGAACTCCTGAATACATTCACTGGTTATCTCCTTTTTCCTCTCATCCAGAAGGATGTATTTGTTGTCAAAGCCCGCAATCACGTGTATGGTATCAAATTTAGGCTCCTGTAAGTCTACGAAGTACCTTAACAGTCTGATGAATTCCTTGTATTCTCTTTCCATGAGGTAATCATCAACAGCTTTGTCTACTACTTCTTCCAGGTCCTTGACGTAGTCTTTCAGCCTGAAATTAACAAAACCGTCAAGTATCAGGCTGTTGGAACTCTCAAAATAGTCTATCAGCTTTCTTACTATGGTATTTCTTCTGCGGATCTGAAAAAGGCTGTTGAAGAAATTCCTGTCTTCATTCCTGGTAATGTGCAGAGTTTTTTTGAGGATCTCCTTTTTCTCCAAAGAACTAAAATAGCAGTAATTATTATTGATAATCCTTGTTATAAGTTTTTGTTCGTACTGCCTTATTATATAATCCGCAAGTACATTCGCAACCAGAGTCTTCAGCACTTTATATGATTGTGCGGAATTTTGCTTATACAGATTATCATCGCTGATTCTGCAAATTATTGAAGCAGAGCCGCTGGAATTGTCTTCATTTATGCTGTAATCTATTTTGTAACTCTTTAACTGTTCCAATGAGTCCAATATCCCCTGCATTGAATCTTCCGTACAGCCATCAATTCCTATACACAGAAACTGCATCAACTTCACATCCCTTCACGTGTAGTATATGTCTCAGAAATTTGTTGTATGCAGCATATGTATCATGCAAATTGTTCCATGCAGTTTACCAGGCTGTTTTTTTTGATTTCTGCTATATTATATGTTTTCCGGAACTCTAAGTTACTACAACAGGCTATTTTATTCAAATGTCATCAACGGTATAATTGAACCGATGTCAATTACAGGTTCGCCGGGCAGGCAAATGACATCAATGCATCTTTTTTGCAGGAATTGAATTATTTTCTCTGACGATTTCAGGTTCAGGATGTCTCCGGTTAACAGCCATTTTTTTTCGTCAATCAAGCCGCTGCTTCCTCCAATAAACCCGTATTTTACCCCCGGAAGCTTTATTCCCTCTTCCGGCTCAATAAGAAGCACGTCAATGCCTTTTTTTTCGGCTGCCCTTGCTATTCCTTTATCTGAAGTAATTATTGAATTGCTGTCCACCACGGAGACTGAACACTTGGTATATCCCTGATTTACATGGACAAGCTCTGCTCCGCTCAAAGCAAGCTCCCTTGCAAGCACGGGGTCCGTATATTTTAAATTATGAAAAGCTACGTTTCCGACTCTGGCTACATTGTATGCAATATTAAAGGGATATTTTCCCCCAAGCGGTGTACTGCCGGGAATAAGCTGAAATCCAAGGGCTTCCAGTACCATATTTGTCTTTTTGCTCACGCCTGGTGCGTGGACAATTCTGTTTCCTCCCAAATGATGGTACATAATATCAGGGTGAAATGATATTGCTTCGTATAGCCCTTCGTATTTTTCAGTTTTTATAACTCTTATTCCCATATCGGCAAGCCTGTTTTCAAGCATCCGGTTTATGCGCCCGTCCACCAAAGCCACGCTGAGTGGTTTAACGGGAATGTTCGGATTGTCTACAAATTTCATGTTTTTTCTCCTGCAAACTATTTTTCAAATTACGGTTAATTGTATGGTTAAAAGCATAATTTAAGTATTATTTGACAGTATTATAAAAGTAATGAAAAATGCAAATTATTAGTATAATTTATTAAAAAAGGCAATCACTTTTTTTACTCATTCGTCATATTATTATACCATAGACCAGAATTTATTTTCTGAAATCCCGCATAACTTCGCTGTTTATATCCATAGCGAGGTTATCAGGACTAACTGCCCGCTGCTGCGACAGCCGGCGGTTATTTAAATAGACCGCGCCTTACCATGTAAGGCGCGGATTTGATTTCCCGCCAGATTCCCCTTCCAATTCTTTTTTTAATATTTAAATCATAAATGGGAATAATAATGTTACAGGAGGTAATTTTATGACAACCATTAATTGTTCATCTAATTGTATTCATCAAAAAGACGGAAAATGTACGCTTGATAATACAATTATAAACTCTATATCAATTACCTCGGATTGTGTATATTTTCAGGAAAAACCGCCGATTCAGCAGCAGCAGAATGCTAAAAAGTAAGCATGCATTGAATCGGCTTTCATATAGCATTAATTTTGGTCATCAATAACGTATTTTATAAGCTTTTGAGAAAAATATTACAGGGAATATATTGCAAGAATTGTTTTACTTTCAAAAGGGAAAACTATATCAGAATCTGAAGGTGAAAGGAAAGGAGTTGTTACAATAAGGAGAACGCCTTTGGACAGGCTTGCGCTGGTACTTGTTATAATAGGTGCACTCAACTGGCTGCTTGTCGGATTGTTTGAATTTGACCTTGTAGCTAACATATTTGGCAGCCCTACGGCATTTATGAGCAAACTGGTATATATACTGGTAGGTGTGTCAGGCCTGTACAGCATAAGCTTGTTGTTCAGGGAAAGCGAGCCTGTTAGGGAAGAGCAGCAGTGAAAATAATAAAATTATGTAACACGTACGTGTTACATAAAATTACCGTTATAAAAAATTATAAAACGACAAATCATAAGAATGCGCTATAAAATTCAAATATAGCGAATAAACCATTAAGGAGGAAATATAATGGCAAACAGAAAAAGCAAGACTGCATTTGAAAACATGAAATATGAAATAGCAGCTCAGGTAGGTGTTAATCTGAAGCAGGGTTACAACGGCGATCTGAAAGCATCTGATGCCGGTAAGATAGGTGGAAACATCGTAAAGAAGGTATTTGAAAGCTATACCGGTAAGAACTATAATAAATAATCAATAAAGTAAAAAAGGACTGCTCGCTAATGCGGCAGTCCTTTTTTTATGCGGAGTTCACAGTATGCGTTGGCATATGCTTCATGCTTGCGTAATAGATATATTAACAGGAACAATTTCTATAAACCGGTATCATGAATATATTGCTGCTTATTGCCATACTTGCATGTTTGATTTTAGCAATAGTATTTTCTCCCGATTTATTTCCCAGATGCTTATGCTGCAAGTCCATCAAGCCCCGCCCGTTTTTTTATATACATAAAACCGTAAGCATCAGGCTGGGCCGCAGGGCAAACAGGTCAGTATGCATCAAGTGCTGTAAAAAATATAACATTAAGACCCTTGAAGATGTTTATACCGTTAACAAGGTAAAGTCAATGGTAGAGTCAAAAGGTACAGGTCTTTAATATTTTGTGAATAAAACCCCACCTTTTTTATTCATCCTGTTCCCAGTTGTGCCATACTTCCTGCACATCATCCATATCTTCCAATGCATCAATGAGCTTTTCCATCTGCTCAATATGCTTGGGGTCGGTGAGCTTTACAGTAGTCTGGGGTATGGCTTGAATTTCCGCTTCTACAAACTGGTAACCTTTGCTTTCCAAAGCTTCCCTCACAGCAGAAAAGTTTGCTGTATCCGTAAGAATTTCATAGTATTCATCTTCTACATTGAAGTCCTCGGCACCGGCTTCTATGGCTTCCATCATAAGTTCATCCTCGTCAATCTTATCGCTCTTTTCTATGACTATGACCCCTTTTCTGTCAAACATAAAGGAAACGCAACCCGTCTGGCCAAGGTTCCCGCCGTTTTTGTCAAAATAATGCCTTATATCTCCTGCGGTTCTATTGCGATTATCGGTGGTAGCCTCTACTATCACTGCAACCCCGCCGGGCCCGTAACCTTCATAAATCACTTCTTCGTAGTTAGCCCCGTCTACATCCCCGGCAGCTTTCTTTATGCAACGCATTATATTTTCGCTAGGCATATTTGCAGCTTTTGCTTTGGCAATTGCATCCTTCAGTCTTGAATTTGACTCCGGGTCGGGACCTCCCTGCTTGACTGCCACAGCCAATTCCCTTCCCAGCTTGGTGAATATTTTTCCTTTCTTGGCATCAGCCTTCTCCTTTTTGTGCTTGATATTCGCCCATTTTGAATGTCCAGCCATTATATAAATACCTCCATTACTTTCAAATTAAAGGCCATATTTCCCTTTTAAATTATAATATCAAAACGTGAATTAATAAAGATGCAAATATTATCTAGGTCTTTCCCAATGCTAATTACATTCAGGTATTATATATAATTACATCCAGGAAATATATTTACACTTATGGTAAATTTATGTAAAATTTATTTTACCAAACAAATGTTATGTTATATTCTATGATAATTTTGGTAATCATTATGATAGGGTGATGTCCAGTGGTGCAAAATTACATTATTACAGCCGGTTCGTTGTTTGTACTTGCAATCATGATTCTGGCACTTATCAAGCTTAAGAAAACCCTATCGAAAATAAAGAAGGAAATAATAATAAAAAACAAGTTGATAGAAGAATATAAAGAAGCGGTTGAGACTGCAAATGCAAAAACAGGCTTTTTTATAGATATGACACACGAACTCAAAACTCCGCTAAACGTGATTATCAGCGCATTA
This sequence comes from Bacillota bacterium, assembly GCA_023621975.1. Next base: position 4,932 of record JAMOAC010000522.1, read on the forward strand.
CAGCTAATTGAACATAAAAATTATCTGGAAGGAAATGACCGGGAGAAGGTCAAAAACCTTCTGAAAACGATAAAATCAAACTCATACAGCCTCATAAGGCTTGTCAACAACGTACTTGATGTGGCACGTTCCGAGTCTAGGTGCCTTGAGTTTAACCCGGTAAATTGCAACATAGCGGCCATAACACAAAATATTGTGAGGTCAACGGCTCCCTTTGCCGAGCAAAAAGGAATAAACATAGATTTTAATCCGGAACGCGAGGAAATGTATGCAGATATAGACATTGAAAAGTTTGAAAAAATTGTGCTGAACCTGCTGTCAAATGCCATAAAGTATATTGAAAAAGATGGCAAAATAAACATATCCATAAGTGACAATAATGAATACGTTCGCTTATCCGTTAAGGATAATGGCCCCGGCATACCTGAAAACATGCATTCCGTGATATTTGAAAGGTTCCGGCAGTCGAGGAAGAACTTGCTTAATGAATACGAAGGCAGCGGTATCGGCCTTTCCATTGTAAAATCATTTGTACAGCTTCACAATGGAAACGTGTGGGTTGTGAGCAAGGAAAATGCCGGAGCTGAATTTATAGTTGAACTGCCCAAAAAACAGTATGCATGCAGAGTAAATAACGCAAACACCGTTGGCAGCTTCATTCAGGACTCGGAACATATTGCGCGTTTGGCGGCAATAGAGCTGTCAAACACCCGGTTAAGCTAGTCAAATAACGGTTTTCCCTTTCCATCTACAGTCACGTATTCTTTTTCTCCGAAATCTATAAGTGCTCCGCCGCCGGTTACTTCATTTATCATGGCGGTAAAGCTGTCAGTCCGATCAACGGCTACATAAACTATAAATTCCACATCCTGCCCGTATTTAATGTCCCTGATGAAATAGCCTTCAGACAAAAGGGCATTTTGAATCTTTCCAAGCTGGGAATATTCTACAATGATATGGGCACATGTACAAAGCAGCCTTTTCACTATGGTTGCTGCTTCTATGCCCATAGCCGCACTTTTGCTGTATGCTCTCACAAGTCCGGCAGCTCCCAGCAGAGTTCCCCCGAAATATCTAGTCACCACCACTACAAGGTTTCGAACATCCATGCGCTTTATAACTTCCAGTATCGGCATTCCCGCAGTACCTGACGGTTCTCCGTCATCATTGAATCTTTGTACTTCAACATCTTCACACACATAATATGCATACACGTTATGAGTGGCATCCCAATATTTTGCCTTTACGGATTGTATGAATTTAACCGCTTCCTCCTCTGAAGAAACGGGGTGTACGCTTGCAATAAACCTGGACTTTTTTTCTTCATATTCCGCTACCGCAGGTGTCAGCACAGTATAATATTCCTTCAGCAAATTTAAACCACCACACACTGTTTATTTTGTTTCATTTCCTGATATACCAGGAAATACACCCTGTTTCCCTCTTTCAATTATATAAAATAACAAAATGCCGGTAAACAGTATCTTCTTCCGTAAACGGTACTTGTTTTTTGAAATGCAAACTGAAAACAGTGTTTATTGACATTCAATACAATGTAAAGTAAAATAATTTGCATGAGCATTGTAATTACCAATATGTTTATCTTCCATGTTATTCTTAAATTCATAACAAGTATAATAATGTGAGGTATTGATTATGGTCAA
>JAMOAC010000409.1 GCA_023621975.1 Bacillota bacterium
CGGACTGAGTAACCAGTACTGACTGGCCTATTATTTCATCATCTATATAGTAATGCACATAACCTACTTCGATTCCCTTGTAAACCGGCGCCTCCAATTTTTCCGGAAGCTCAACATATCTTTTGACTTTATCAAGCTCATCGCTTTTAAGCGGAACCTTGACCTGCTCCATTGCCGCTACAGGCACATAGGGCTCAATCCCCTTTACCACAGGCACTGAAGCAACACTGTCGCCTTTATTCAGGAGAATATGGGGTTTATAGTTTTTAAAGGCATAATCCAGAATTGCCTTGCTGCTTTGCGCACGGGCATTCCTGCTGGGGCAGTTCAACACAACAGAGATTATCCTCCAGTTATCCCGCGTTGCAGAAGTAACAAGGCATCTTCCCGCTTTACTGGTATACCCGGTCTTGACACCGTCGGCTCCCGGATAAAAGCCAAGCATCTCATTGGTGTTGTAAAGGCTCCTGTATGAAATGGTGGTCTGAACTGTGCCTACGATCTTTGAAAATGTAGGATTTCTCAGTGCATATGCAGTGATGATCGCCAAATCATAAGGAGTGGTGTAATGCCCTTCCACATCAAGCCCGTGGGGTGTTACAAAGTGTGTATTAATGGCACCAAGCTCATAGGCCTTTTCATTCATCATTTCCGCAAAACCCTCTACAGTACCGCCTATATGCTCTGCTATTGCAATTGCCGCATCATTTCCAGAGTTAAGCATGAGTCCGTAAAGAAGGTCTATAAGCTTTATTTTCTGCCCCTTTTTCAGGCCTATTCTTGATCCCCATATACTTGCAGCCCTTTCACTGACGGTAACTACATCGTCCAGGTTTCCCCGTTCAAGCGCAACAATTGCCGTCATTATCTTTGTGGTGCTGGCCATTTTCCTGGGCGTATATCCGTCCTTTTCATATAATACCCTGCCGCTTTCCATATCAATAACTATCGCAGCTTTCGCATCTATTTTCGGCTCGCCTGACTCCTCCGCAGGGCTTACGGTTGAAAATGTTGGTACAAAATGTTCTTCTTCCAGGACATCGTCAGCAATAACCGGATTGTAAACAGCTGTTGCAACTGATATTATTATTGTTATCAGCAGTAAGGCTTTGTATTTTCTCATTAAATACACCTGCCGGCAAAATAAAAATATTTTATTGTATTAAAATTGTCTCACCCTTTAAATATATGATTATACGCTGCTTTATATAACGGTGAGAATTCTGCAACTAAATCTATTATTAAATCTATCCGATAATTATATTGGAGAGAGGGGAATTATCAATGGAGGATAGGATAATTTTTTCCAATGAGTACATAAAAATATATGAGAATTCCAGGGAAATATTTATAGAATCTTTTAAAAAAGGCTTCCCTATCGATGAATTATATAATATAATGTCATCCTATCCTGAAATTGGCCTGACAAATTTCAGAGCCCTGAGAGATTCCATAAATTTTGCCCCAAAAGCTCCTGTAAAGATCGGAGAGCTCAAAGAACCAATTTCCATTACAATATCCGATAATAAAATGGCTGCATACCTTGTCCTTAATTTGCCTCCGGAACAGTTAAAAGCGGAAAACAGGGAAAGTCTCGTAAAAACAATTTTGAAATTAATGGAAGAGAAAGGCATTGTACACGGTATCAGGTACGATGTCCTCCGGGGTGAACTTGTTAACGGAAAGCAATATAAAATTGCAGAAGGAACCCCGCCCATTAACGGAAGGGATGCCGTTGTAAAAATGTATGAACTGGCAGACCCGAAGCCTGTTGTAGGTGAGTACGGCAAAGTTGATTTTTATGAATTAAAATTAATAAACAGGGTCAAAGTTGGTGACTGGCTTGGCGAAAGGACAGACCCTACAGACGGAATACCCGGATTGACGGTGACCGGTGAAACGGTAAAACCGGTAAAAGGAAGAAATATCCCTTTAAACTATGATAAAAACTCAGTACATGAAATACAACTCGACGGTAAGACGGTTCTTTATTCAAAAATAAACGGCGCTGTAAGCTACACAAATGGCAAGATTTCAGTATCAAATCACCTGGAAATCGACGGCGACGTTAACCCAAGCACCGGAAATATAAAATTTGACGGATATGTTACCATTACCGGTACCGTTATGGAAGGCTTCAGCGTGATAGTGACAAAAGATATAGAGATAAACGGAGAACTGGGCATCAGTAATGTAAAGAAAATAATCAGTACGGGCGGAAGTATTTTCATAAGAGGAGGAGTTTCTTCGAAAAGAGTATCGGAAATCAGAGCCGCAAAAAACATTTATGCAAAGTATATAGACAACGCCATCGTATCCTGCGGCGGTACCCTTCATATAGGCTACTATTGCAAAGACAGCATAGTAAGTGCTAGGGAAGTGGTTGTTGACTCTGTTAACGGCCGGATATTCGGAGGGCAGGTAACCGCTGACGTGAAAATTTCCACTCCTGTTTTAGGGTCTGAAATAGAAAGAAAAACCGTCGTGGAAATAAGAGGATTTAACAGGCGTGATATGGAAAAGGAACTCGAACAGATTGCCAACAGGATAAACCAGCTGAGAAAGGAACAGCAGGAACTCAAGCAAATTCTTTCAACTTTCAGGGCACAGGATCAAATGGATGAACAAAAATACAAGGAATATGAAAGTCTGTATGAAAAGTCTTTTTACATAAAAGAAGAGATAAAAAGCCTTGAAGAAGAAAGAAAAAACATGGCTTCTTATTTAAAAGCAAAAGGCGAAGGAGAAATATTTGTAAGCAAGCGTATTTTCCCTAATTGCACCATCATTATCAAGAAAAACATAATTGAAGTCAAGTCGCCCATGTTTGCCACCACGTACTTTATTCAGGATGGCAGCGTCAAACAATTTTAAAAAAGTACAGGTTTTATTTTTTTTATATTTTTTTTTGCAAATTGCACATAATAAATCCGTACCCCTCAAAAGTTTATAAAAACATTGAAAAGTAAACCAAATCTTACTACTTATATTAACCTCCAAACAAGACACAATAATGAGTGAGGAGGTGATATCATGGCAAACAGGAGAAGTAAAACCGCTTTTGAAAACATGAAGTATGAAATTGCTGCTCAGGTTGGAGTTAACCTCAAGCAGGGATACAATGGTGACTTGCTCGCAAGAGACGCCGGTAGGATAGGTGGAAATATCGTTAAGAAGGTATTTGAAGCTTATACCGGAAACAGTTATACCAATAAATAAGCAATAAATGCGAAATAAATATATAAACAGCAAAACAGCAGGAGTTTATCTCCTGCTGTTTTGCTGTTTGCTGAACTTTATTACTTACACCTGTCGTTTTCGCATTTTGACGGATCTCTTTGCCGCTCATCCAGGTTACGCCTGTTTTTTAACTCCTGCGAATTTGGTGAAATATCACGACCCATTTCTACATTAACGTTGGATTTTTCCTTTTTGCGTTTTTTATCTTTCATTTTATTACCCTCCGTTGTTTTCAATCTTTCTCATCCATAAGGTATTACATCCTTATCCATTAAGTATTACATTCCCATTGTAGACTGCATTTTGCTGATTTCCTGTTGTACTCTGCCAATGTCCTGAGGACTTGCTGTTTGCGTCTGATACCAGCCTTTTTGCACCATCAGGTCAAAAATCTGTTTTTGATGCTGGAATGTCTTGCTTAGTAAAGCCGCAGCGTCATTTCTCAAATTTTGATTTGAACTTTCAAGTACAAGATTGGTAAGAGATGATGCGCACAACTTATGCTGATCAAGAAGTACGTTTAATATTTCCTTATCTCCTATGCTTGCCAAAATTATCCCTCCTCTTAATGCATTGAAGCAGAATTGATATGTTTCATGAGCATCTGAATACCTTGCTGATGTTCTTTAGCCATTTGCTGGCACAAGCCCTTGACTTGCGGGTCTGTAGCCATTTGTGCACAGCCTTGCATGAATTTGACAGAGTTTTCTGCCATCTTGATGTTGTCATCAATAAGAATTAGTTCCTTTGTAGTCAGAGCCATATCCATCCTCCCTTTTTAATTATTTCTCTTATAGCATTTACATTTTTGCAAATACTATTCATAATGTTATTTCATTTCGAAATGCGGCAGGATTGAACAGGCAATCCAGGGCAAAAACAGCAAATTTAACATCAAAAAATAAGCTAAAGCAACAAAAATAAGTGAAAGGATGATACAATGTTAGTAGTTTTTGCAAGAACACTAATTTTGTATGCGCTTATAGTCATTGTAATGAGAATAATGGGAAAGCGCCAAATAGGCCAGTTACAGCCCTTTGAACTTGTAGTTGCCATACTGATATCCGAACTGGCTGCAGTACCTATGCAAAATACAGGTGTCCCGCTTGTAAACGGCATTGTCCCTATATTAACGCTCTTAATAGCACAAATAGCCATTTCGGTCATATCGTTAAAAAGCACAAAAGCAAGAACCATAATATGCGGCAAGCCTGCAGTCCTGGTAGAAAACGGTAATATCAGGGAAGATGAAATACGCAGGGAAATGTATACTTTAAACGACCTGCTTGAACAGTTGAGGATAAAAAACGTACCAAACATAGCTGATGTTGAATTTGCCATACTTGAAACCAACGGTCAGCTCAGTGTAATACCCAAATCCAATAAAAGGCCGTTAACCCCTCAGGATATGAATATATCAGCAAAATATGAAGGTCTTCCGCTGACCCTTATTGTGGACGGTGAGGTAAACGACCTGAACCTGGAAAAAGCAGGACATGACAGGGCTTGGTTGAAATCCGAGCTTTCAAAGTTTAACATAAACAATTTTGATGATGTTTTCCTTGCCAGCCTTGATTCCTCCGGTAACCTGTTTTGCCAGGAAAAGCAAAGAAAGGGGCGATAAAATTGGATGTATCGGTAAAGGCAGTTATATTTATAGCTGCCATTTTGATAATAATAGTAGCTTCAAGTATTCTTACAGGCATTTATTTGCAATCATCTTCACAAAAAATTACATACTACATTGAGGATATAGAAAAAAATACAAAGGATAAAGACTGGGAAAAAGCCGAAAAAACTCTTTCTGCATTGGAAAGCTACTGGTCAAAGACAAAGAGCAGATGGTCCATGCTCATTGATCACCATGAAATTGACAATATAGACACATCCCTGGCAAAAATGTCAGCTTTCATTGAGCAAAGGGAGCAAATGCTTGCGCTTGCTGAGCTGTCCACACTGAAACAAATGGTGAGGCACATTCCGAAAAAGGAAGCTCCCGGCCTTGAAAATATATTTTAAATGCAGAGACAATTTTGGCAGCCATTTGTCGTTTACTGCCGATGATATTTGATACTATTAGCTGTGCTTTGATATAATTTTGCTGACGTTTCAATGCTGTTTTACAGTCTTCGCTTTTGTTCGCTTCCATTTACCCCCATTTATTTCTATTTGTTTCCATTAGCAGCTATCCTCTGCCTGACGCACTCATACATCAGAATCCCTGCGGCAATGGAAGCGTTGAGCGATTCAGTGCGGCCATACATGGGAATTTTGATTAAAGTATCGGCATAAGACAATACTTCATTGCCTATGCCATTTGCCTCGTTTCCAACAATAATTGCTATATTATTTGCCATATTTACTTCATAGCAGCTAACTTTTGCACTCAGATGGGAAGCATATACCCTTATACCCTTAAGCCTTAATTTTTCCAGCGTGCTTGTCAGGCTGTGGGTAAAGCAGATAGGCATGCGGAATATTGAACCCATCGTGGAACGCAGTACCTTGGGATTATAAACATCAACACAGCCTTTTGAAACAATCACACCCGTAAACCCGGCTGCATCGGCTGTCCTGATAATTGTGCCAAGGTTTCCGGGGTCCTGAACTGAATCTGCCACCAAAAGGTAATTCCTGCTTCCCAGGATTTCATCAACTTCATAAAACTTGGCCTCAGCTACCATCAGTATTCCCTGAGGAGTCATGGTATCGCTTATTTCTTCAAACAACTTGTCCGGCACCACTATAGCCTGGCAGCCTGTTTTTTCCGACCACTTTACTATGCTTTCAGCCGCCTCCCCGTTTGCAAACCTGTCGGACATCAAAACACGCACTATCCGCGCATTTTCTTTTATTGCTTCTTCAGCCATCCTAAGGCCTTCAATAAAAAACAGCCCGAGTTCTTCCCTGTTTTTCCTTTGCTTTAATGATTTTATTTCCTTTATGATACTGTTTTGGCTGCTGGTAATCCTCCGTATCAAAATTTTCCCTCCAGGAACCTGTTTCTTAAAAAAGTATGACAAAAGGGCTCTTCCGAGCCCCTTCCATTGAAATTACCATTACTAATCATCAACAAGCATTACATAAATCAGATTGTTTATGAATTCGCGAAGCATTTACATGGCACACATAGCAAATTACATAACTACTTTCTTAACCTGTTCTACAAGCTGTGCGAACCCTTCGGAATCATTTACGGCCATATCTGCCAGCACTTTTCTGTTCAGCTTGATACCTGATTTCTTAAGGCCGTTCATGAACTTGCTGTATGAAAGTCCGTTAAGCCTTGCTGCAGCATTAATTCTTGTAATCCACAGCTTCCTG
>JAMOAC010000206.1 GCA_023621975.1 Bacillota bacterium
CGAGTTGAAGAATGTATCAAGGATACGATTAATGCAAAGATTGAAATGGTTTACATTTCGGACTGGGCGGATCTTGCACCAAAAACACAGGTAATGCTGGCAGCAGGTGATCAAGTAGACCTTATTTTTGATGCTCCCTGGCTCCATATGAATGACATGATTGCCGCAGGATATTATGAAGAATTGAGCGACCTGTTGGACAAGTACGGGCAAAACATATTAAAAACCCGTTCTCAGGCCATGTGGGAAGCTAATAAGTTCGACGACAAAATTATGGGTATTCCTCTGTATGAGTATCCTATTCTGCCTCACAGTTATAATATTCGAAAGGATCTCCGTGAAAAGCTGGGACTGCCCCCTATAAAAACATATGAAGACCTGGAGAATTACATGTACGCTGTAAAGGAGAACTTTCCCGACGTAATACCGGCATGGGGTGATGGAAACTATTCCACTGCACAATACTCCTGGGCTGCATGGAGATGCCTGGATGATGAGGATAGTATAAGGTACACGGCTGCACTGCCCGTAAGTCTCATGTTATACCACAAGGGAAATGACGGAAAGGTATACAATCTCTTTGAAACAAAAGAACCTAAAATTATGGATTGGCTCAGAAACGCAAGAAAACTTTTTGAGGACGAAGTTCTTGACAATGATCTTGCTGCCAAGAAAAGTTTGTGGACGGATTATCAGGCAGGTAAAGTTGCAGCTGCACCTGTGAGGTCGTTTTCAGTTGACTTTAACTATGCTGAAAAAGCCACAGCTGCAAACGGGGCCGTCTATGAAGCAGTGACCCTTATGGACTTTACTCCCGGAAAATATATCATAAATCCACGTGTTGACAATTTTATCTGTGTTCCAAAGATATCCAAGAACAAAGAAAGGGCAATCATGTTCCTGGATTGGACACAGGCAAGCAAGGAGAATTATATGCTTGTATGCTATGGCATCGAAGGCGTGGATTGGGAATGGGCAGACGATGAACATACGAGGATGAAAGAAGTAAAAGGCAGACGTGCTCAGGGACTTGGCACATTTTCACTTTGCTGGAATCCTATGCTGAAACCATATGACTTTAGGCTTTCGGATGAAGAAATAAAGAAGTATGAATTCCTTTCCAATACTGATAATTTCATCATGGACGTAGCTTTAGGATTCTCCTTCAATGCTGAACCCGTGCAGAACGAACTGTTGCAATACAAGACGGTTGAAGGGAAGTACTATTCAGCCATATTCAACGGTATGGTTGATATTGACGAGTATATGGCCAAGTTTGAGGCTGAAGGAGGAGAATTGCTGAAGAAAATACAGGATGAATTACAAAGACAGCTGGATGAATATTTGGCTAGTAAAAAATAAAGATATGTAACCTGGTATGGTGCCATGGGAAGCGGCAGGCAATACGGAAGGATGATAGCAAGGCAAATATACAAGTTATCCCGCTTCCCCTGGCAAATTTTGAAGCCTTGCCTAAAAGGTGCTTACTTATTTTAAGCAGGCAAATATTTTAAGCAGGCAAAGGGTCGATACAAATTATATAAGGCACAAGGAGTTGATATTTTGAGCAGGGAAATGCATGTCAGGACTTTCAATTACAATAATGTTCAACTGAAAGACAGCCATTGGAAAAGGCAATTTGATAAAACAAAGCAATATTATCTGGACATACCCGATGATAATCTTTTGTATGGATTTAGAAAGCGTGCAGGGCTTCCAGCTCCCGGGGAAGAACTTGGAGGATGGTATGCTACCGGAACGTTCCACATCTTTGGGCAGATACTGGGCTCTCTTGCCAAGATGTATGCAGCTACAAAGGAAGAAAGTTTAAAAAATAAGGCTATCTGTTTGATGGAGGAATGGGGAAAATGCATAGAGGCTGATGGATATGGCTTTAAGAATAAAAGAGGGGCAGTATTTGATGTATGCTATGAATATGAGAAACTGACCGGTGGCCTCCTGGATATATATGAACATATCGGGAATGATGAGTCTTTAAAATACTTGAGCCGAATTAGCGACTGGATGATCAATAATGACGTAAATAAAAGAGCCGGTGAATGGTATACATTGGCTGAAAATCTTTACCGTGCTTATTTGATAACAGGCGATGAGAAGTACAGGAAACTTGCTGAAGATTTTGAATACATGGAATACTGGAAGCTTTATCTGGAGGATAACGCCAAATTTGGAGTAAGACATGCATACAGCCATGTCAATTCATTAAGTTCTGCTGCCATGGCGTATGCCGTAAAGCATGATGAGATTTATCTTGAAATAATCAAGAAAGCATACAAACTGCTGACAGAAAAACATATATTTGCAACGGGCACATATGGCCCCGCGGAAGAGCTTTTCAAGGAAGATGGATACCTGGGTGAAGCAGTATTGCGTCCCTTGGTAAGACAGTTAGGATGCCTGGGAGATGCAGAAGTTCCATGCGGTTCATGGGCTGTATTCAAGCTTTGCAAATACCTGATACAGTTTACCGGAGATTTGAGTTTTGGCGACTGGGTTGAGAAAATTCTGTATAACGGTATAGGAGCCGAGATATCTCTTGAACCTGGCGGAAGGGTTATGTATTACTGCAATTATAAAGTTTATGGTGCATACAAGGATGTGAAGTCCGACCACTACTGCTGGGATAACGGGAACACACAGGCCTGGCAATGTTGCACCGGCACGTATCCACAGGCTGTTACGGAATATTACAACCTGGTTTATTACCACGATGATGAAGGTATATACATAAGCCAGTATCTTCCTTCAAGTGTCAAATGGCAAAAAGGCGGGGAAGATGTCATTATTGACATGGACACAATGTATCCCGAAAACGGAAAAGTGGAAATAAAAATAAGCTGCAAAAGACCGACAAGGTTTAAAATGAAATTACGCGTTCCCACCTGGGTAAAAAGCATGCCTAAAGTAACGATAAACGGAATTTCAGAAAATAATCATAACAATTCCAATGCATGGATTGAAATTGAACGTGAATGGAAAAATGATGACAAGGTTGTTCTTAACATTCCAATGCACCTGTATTTTACGTCGGTTGACAAACCCCATTACTATCTGGTTGCGTTGCATTATGGGCCTGTAGTCTATGCTTCCCTTGATGACGGTGTACTGGTAGGTGACACATCAAACCCACATTTATGGATAAAGCCTGTTGGCAAGGAAAACCAATTATTTGAAACGGTAAACGGTCATGTAAAGGGCTATGAAAATATTAAAAAGAGATTTGTGCCTTTCTATAAGATAAGGCCCAGGGAAAGGTATTATTTGTATAATGAATGGGATGCCGGGTACAAGAAATAAATGCAGTAATGCAAGCAAGTACAAGGATAATTATTCATACACGGAAAATAATGTTTACAATAAGTATGCTAAAAGTGGATTCTGTTGTGAAATCAAAAAATAATAACTGGTGAGGGACCATGAAAGAATTCAAACCCGATTTTAACAGATTAAAAAGGGTATTATTAAGAGATGGTGAACCGGATATTGTACCTTTTTACGAACTATTCGCAGACATAGAGGTCATGGAGGCAATCCTGGGAAAACCCCTGACAATCGAAACGGAAATTGAGTTTCAGTACAAGATGGGCTATGATTATGTCAATTCAGGAATTAACCTGGTTTATAAAAAGCATTTGTTGTCTACCGATGACACTTCGGTGCTGTCAAAAGGGAAAAGAGAATTTATAGATGACAATCACGGGATAATTGAAAGCAGGGAAGACTTTGATTCATATGACTGGCCAGAAATTGACAGTTCTGTAGTATACAAAATTAATGAAACTGCCAGGATTCTTCCTGACGGTATGAAAATTATCGTACAGACACCCGCCGGCATCCTTGAAAACGTAATGTGGCTAATGGGATACGTGCCTTTTTCCTATGCAATTTATGATGATGAACAGTTAATATGGGATATGTTCGAAAGAATTGGAAGCAATCATATTAAAGCTTTGAAATTCTGCCTGGAAAATACGGACATAAGCAAAATAGGTGCAGTAGCTATGGGCGACGACATGGGATTTAACCATAGCACTATGATTTCACCTGAACTGATGAGAAAATATTTATTTCCGTGGCAGAAGAAACTGGTGGATACGGTACACAGCTATGACCTTCCCATGATTCTGCATTCCTGTGGCAATCTGGAGAGTATAATGGATGACCTGATAGATTATGTTGGTATTGATGCAAAACATTCATTTGAAGATAAAATAATGCCTGTTACGAAAGCAAAAAGAAAGTATGGCAGCAGAATAGCCATACTTGGTGGTGTCGATATGAACTTTATCTGCTCATCAACAGAGGAAGAAGTACGTCGCTATGTTGACAGGATTATTGAAGAATGCGCCCCGGGAGGGGGATATGCACTGGGAACAGGAAATACTGTCGCAAATTACATCCCCCTGAATAACTACCTTGCAATGCTTGATGAGGGAAGGAAAAAAGGAGTGTACCCAATATCCGGAACATAATTTGTTGTAATGAAAGCTGTTAGATTTAAAGAAATATTATGTCTGCATGCCAATAAATATGTAATATCCGATGTTAAAATATATTAAAATTTGTATTGAATCATATAAAATTAATATTGTTAATGTTAACATAAGTATATAAAACATAAGTATGAAATAAGTATAAAAAAGAAGGTGGATTGGATGCAATCTTTTTTAGACAGCATTATGTATATAAAAAACGCAAAATCGAAAAGGATTTCAAGCTGGGATACGAGTGGAAAAAACATGGACTGTTGGATAATACAAGGGGGTGAAACAAGGGTTCTTGCAGATATAAAAGGTCCCGGTAAAATTACACACATATGGATGACACAGGGGAATGATGATACTGAATTTTTAAGGAAAGTACTGCTTAAGTTTTACTGGGATGACGAAACTAACCCCAGTGTTCTTGTTCCTCTTGGTGATTTCTTTTGCCTTGGGCATGGAATGGTAAATTCATTTCAAAATCTGTTTTTTTCAGCATCAACATCGCCGCATTCCAGATATAAATTTGGAGAATTTGTTGCGCTGAACTGTTATCTTCCCATGCCTTTCAACAAGTCCGCAAGGATTGAGCTTGTCAATGAAACTGAATTTGATCATTACCAGTATTTCTATATAGACTATGAAGTTTATGATAATGCTTTTGGAGAAGACGTGGCTTATTTTCACGCTTCTTTCAACAGGGAAAACCCGACTACCGGGTGGGGACATGAAATAACCGTTAATACGCCTCCGGCTAATATAGCTAATTTGTCAGATGAAAATAATTATTTGATCCTGGAGGCAGAAGGTACAGGCCATTTTATTGGTTTCAACCTTTCGGTGACAAATTTGCAAACATATCTGAAGAAACCGCACGAAAGAACATGGTGGGGTGAAGGAGATGAGATGATATTCATAGATGGTGAACCATGGCCTCCGAGTATTCATGGAACAGGTACTGAAGACGCAATAAATCAGGCATTTGGTATGCAGCCCAATGCATACTTGTACAATGGAACTTCTATTTTTGAAGACGATACGAAAGGTTATAATACCTCGTATGTGTTCTATGTTACCAATCCCGTGAGATTTACAAAGAGTATAAGGGCTTCCATTGAACATGGACATGGGAATCATCTGTCAAACGAGTATTCGTCAGTTGCTTACTGGTATCAAAAAGAGCCTCACAGAAATTTGCATATTATTCCTGTAAGCCAGCGTGTGCCGCTTAGAAGAACCTTTGCATTTCCTGAAGGGAGCAAGACGGTACCTATTCCCATAACACTCAATGAAGAAATGAAAAAGATGAAGGAAATCTGGAAAAATCAGTATGCAAACAGGAAAGAAAAGGGGCTTTATTAAAACTTTTTCTGCTCTTTTTACAGCTCATGTATAAGGCCAGGTTTAGTTCATGAGTAAGGCCAGGTTGCAAGGAGAATGGTAGAATTTCTCAAGTGACAACCTGGCTTTGTGCTTTATCTGATATATATGAAACTTCCTCAAAAGTATACCCTTCATAATCGTGCTCATGCATGTCATTCAATTCAAGTATTCCCTGCATACGGTGTATATGGCCGTTTTCAGTCTTGACAGGAAGTCCTGTAATTCCTGAAAAATAATGAGTGTGGTTTGTATAAGAGGAAACACCGTAAAAAAAATGAAAATGAAAGCCTCCTATACCTATTGTATTTTCCGTATAACCCAGTATGCTGTGAACATGTCCTCTTATCATTTTGCTGTCAAATTTATATTTATGCATATGATTTTTCATCTTTATTATAACCACCGTTTCTGATGCCATTTGCAGGCAAATTTTTTTAGTATCTTGTAAAATTTTTTTCTTAACATATTTATAACCTGTGCAAAAAACTATTAATTATAATAATAAAATTTGCCAGAACAGTGATTTTTTTAAAGAGAACCCTTTTTATTTTTAATTATAAATTTATTATAAATTATAGCACTATTATCAAGCTAGTTGAATATGTGCAATCTAAATGGTAAAATGTACTTTGAATAATTTCTTTTCGACACTTTATGATATTACAATAATTATTATA
>JAMOAC010000293.1 GCA_023621975.1 Bacillota bacterium
GAGGTCAAAGTTCTTTATAGTGGATGATGAGGGTACGGTTTATTCAAGCATGGACAAGGAACTCCTGGGAAAAAACATAGCCGGCACAGGCTTAAACATTGATATTTATGAAGGCTTCCGTGAAGCCGAAATCGACAATCAGTCCTACTTTGTTGCAATGAAGAGGATTGCCAATACCAAACTTACCTCCATCGTCCTGATTCTGAAAAAGGATGCCATGAAAAACCTTTCCACCAGCATGAAAAATTATATATTGATAACATTAATCATCATTTTTGTATTTTTATTTCTCAGTATGGCCGTATCCATAAGGTTTACAAGTTTCATAAAAGACCTGGTCCATCACCTCAACCTGGTCAAGAAGGGAAATTACGATTCCAGGATGCCTGAATACAATGATTATGAGTTAAGTCTTTTAAGCAATACTTTCAATAAAATGTCCAGCGAAATCAAAAACCTCATTTATCAAGTTTATGAGAAACAGCTTCTGCTGAAGGAGTCAGAGTATAAATTCCTTCAGTCCCAGATGAATCCCCATTTCCTGTTCAATGTGCTTATGACAATCGGTTGGAAGGCCAAAATGCTAAAAGATGAAACCATTTTTAAAATGGTGACGTCCCTAAGTGAACTTCTGAGGGCGGGGATTTATTCAGACAGCAAAGCCAAAGTCACAATTGCCCAGGAACTTGAATATGCACGCATTTATCTCTATCTCCAGAAAATGCGTTATGAGGACAAGCTTGAATATGATATAATAGTAACTGACGACAGTTTGTTGAAATATTACGTACCAAGACTATGCATTGAGCCTATTGTCGAAAATGCCGTTGTCCATGGAGTTGAAAATAAAGTAGGTAAGGGAAATGTCACAGTCAAAGTCTATCAGAAGGAAAACTGTATTTATTTCGAAGTAATTGATGACGGTGTGGGATTTCCTTCAGACATTCTGGATCCACTTTACTTTGAATCGAATGATGATAAAAATTCATCTCATCAAAGCATAGGCTTAAAAAATACACACAGGAGAATTAAACTTATATACGGCGAACAATACGGAATAAAAATTGAAAGTGCAGCTGATAAGGGCTCAAGGGTTATTGTAAAATTACCCTTTGATACGGAGGCACAGTGAATGTATAGTGTGATTATTGTTGATGATGAACCGGTAATGCGGAAAGGGCTTGTATGTTTTGTAAACTGGGAGGCACTGGATTGCAAAATCACATTTGAAGCTTCCAACGGACTGGAAGCCAAAGAATACCTGGAGTCAAACCATGCCGATATTGTTATTGTTGATATAAAAATGCCGGGCATGGATGGTTTGCAGCTTGCAAAATATATTTATGAGAACCATCCCTGCACCAAGGTGATAATACTTACTGCTTATGCCGATTTCTCCTACGCGCAGTCCGCGATAAAATATAATGTTGTTGATTTTGTGGTTAAAACAAACCCGCTTGAAAAAATCCCCGAAGCCGTCAAAAAAGCAATACATCTTATTAATATCCAGCATCAAAGGGAAGAAGAACTAAAACAGCTTGAGAGCCGTATAAACCATAATATGTGCGAAATGCGTGAGAAATTGCTGATAAATATTATCAACGGCGTAATTACAGATGAGGAAACAATCAATGCAAAACTGCAGGAAATGAACATTAACCTGGATAATTATTTTATACTGGTTTATGATATTAATGACATGTCAGACGAGGGCATTGAAATATCGTCTGAAGAACACGATAATTTTCTGAACTCAATAAAGAACTTTTTGTCTCTTGCATTCAAGGATTATCAGCATTTTACGGTTATTATGAAAAAAGATTTGCTATTTACCGTTGTATCTTTTAACAATTCTCATTCATCAGCATGCACTCAGGAACTGCTTATGACATGCAACGAGATTTTATCAATGGTGGAAAATTACATGAAATTTACCGTCCGCATTGGCATCAGCGGCATGCATACAAACCCAAGGGAGCTTCCCGCAGCTTACAACGAGGCACAGGAAGCACTGTTGGACGTTTTTTACAGCGACAACAATGTATCGGTATACATGCAAAATAATAATGTACACCACCAGAACAATACTCTTCAGTTTCATAAGTATGTTGACAGCATATTAAACAGCATCCAGTATGGAAAGCAAAGTGATGCCAAAGCCAGCCTGCTTGAGCTGTTTGATCAGTATAAGCGCAACAAGGAATCAGTGGATCAGGTAATAGTTTCAAGCATGCTCCTATGTTCACTGTGCTTCAGGCTTTTGGCGAGTTACACCACCGAATTGCCGGAAGGTTTTAAAAGCGAATCGGATATTTACAGGCAGATAAAAGAAAGCAAATCCATTCAAAACATTCTGGACATATTGTGCCATGTCATAGACAGCATTTACAATCTTATTGCCTCAAAAGAAAGCCAGTGCAGCTATATAGTAAAGGAAGTCAACAAGTACATTATGGAAAATTACAATAAAAATATCACCCTTCAAACCGCTGCTGATTACGTTCATGTCAACAGCAGCTACTTGAGCCGTGTATATAAAAAGGAAACAGGTGAGTCCATTATTGATGCCATTAACAAAATCAGAATTGATAAAGCCAAAAAGCTCTTAAAAGTACATGGAAAAAAGATATTTGAAGTCGCCTTGGAGGTAGGAATTGATAACCCTGCATATTTTACTCATGTATTCAAGAAGTATACAGGCATAAGCCCAAAGGAATACAGATTAATGGGGTAAAAGCAAAGGGTAAGGCACATCCGCCTTACCCTTTTATTGTATATCTATCCTCCTTCCTTTGCCTTTTGAAGGTTCAACTTTCGGAACAGTAATTGACAGTATGCCGTCCTTGTATTCAGCCCTTGCCTTATCCGCCTTTACTTCCACAGGGAGGGGTATTGTTCTTGAAAAATTACCGTAATAGCGTTCTGTCCTGTAAACATTTTCATCCTTAAATTCATTTTCTCTTTTCGTCTGCCCTGAAAGTCTTACCGTGTCTTCATCAATATATACGTTCAGGTCTTCCTTGGCAACTCCCGGGATCTCAGCCTTTACTATTACATCAGTTTCAGTCTGGTATACATCAACCTTGGGCATGGAGGCCCCGCCGAATATTTTTGACGGGAAGTCAAGCCAACTGCTTATATCCCTTCCTATATTATCCATTTCCCTGAAAGGATTCCACGGAACAAGACCCATAAGCATTCCTCCTTTGTTGTTTGTTATTTTGACTTGTTGCATGGATTAATTCACTCATTAACAAGTGGTTTCAATAGTAGTTTTTCACTTCGACGTTTTTTTATAACTTTTTAATTCATATATTCAACCGTTTAACAGGTAGGAGCAAGTTCTTTTTTATATTTTGGTTCAACAGGCTTAATATTAATGTTGGATTTATAAGATTCTTTCAGAATTGGATTCAAAACCGAAAACTTATAAATTTGATGCTCGTCTTCAAGCAGATTTACTTCCTTCAGTTTCCCATTTTCAATAATATATTCATGCAGCAGAATGTCCTCACCGTTTGTCAGCCTGAGGAAATCAAACCTGTATTTGCCGGAAACGCCATTGGCATAAATGCTGATAATGGAATTATCCTTGTCGATTCGCTCTATTTTATCTATTAACTTGTACCATTCTCCATATACTATCTGTACAAGGGCTTTGGCATCCCAATCCCATAAGTGGTACGGCGCACACAGGAAATCTTCCGGCACATAATCCACCCGCCTGATCTTCCAGCCCTCGGAAGGCATTTTCTCAACAGTCACAAGCCCGTAATAATAAGCAAAGTAGCTGGGCTGCGGCGTGCCCTTATTCTTTTCGGTAACCGGCGGGCCTGTAATTACCTCGATTTCCACAACATAATACCTTGTATTTTCATCCGTATTTTCGGGATGATACGCACTATAGAGTTTCAGCAGGGTTATATGCCCTATGCCTGAAAAAGATCTAATGAATTCCTCCAGGGTCATGCCTTGCCTTGCCTGTGGTGCTAACAGCTCGTAAGCGTAAGGATATGAGGTTTTCGCCATTCCAATGGTTCCGCAGCCTCCGTGATAACCGTCCATATTCGCCGCTTCCCTGAGGATTGCGTAGTAAGCGTGAATCACATTTTCAGCAGTATTGAACTGCGGTATTTCTCCTGTATCCACGAAATCTTCAAAGTCATACCTCAGCTTCATGGCAGGCAGTTTGGACGGGCGCTGGAACCTCTCTTCGTCCGTATCGGCTTCCTTTCTTCCAAATACAGGCCGGGCAAGGTCTAATTCCGTTCTGAAATTTGCATGAAGGATTCCTCCCAGCACAAAGGAGCTCTCTTCCCGCTCAACTGCCAGGCGGACGATAATTACCACCGCTGCGGCTATCAATAAAATCGCTGCCAAAGGGCGTATAAATTTTTTAAATTTAATATTTAAATTTATAACATACATATATTATCCGCCTTTTCATCATACTTTTAAAGCTTTTTGTCATACTTTTTCATTCTTTTTGTCGACCTTTTACGCATTCCCGGGGACAATGGCCGCCATGGAACCGCAAAACTTCCCTGTTAAATTGTATGATGCAAAAATGACGGATATTAAATATAAATATGATTATCTTTTAATAATTACAAAAAATAAATATTTATAATTCTAATAATTACAAATTTCAATTAATTTTATGTAAAGGCGTTATAAAAGCTTTACATAAAAATAATGCGCAAATAATGCGCAATAAAGTAATATTATAATGCACAATACAGTTTATGTAAATTATACTCCGCAACAGCGCAATTTAGTGCAGTTACAGATTTTTATCAGGGAAGTTAATGCCTGGTCCACAAATCTCATAAGCTGGTCTTTCGAAAATATCCACTCGGGCGTGGCAAGCCTCTCTTTAAAGTCCAGCGAATACCAGGGGCTTAGGCTTTCATTTTCGGGATTTTTCAGTATATGTATGTCCTGGGCAGGCATATAGCTTTGCGCCAGCATGAACAATTTTTCACCGCTGTCCCTGTTTTCCGCCATATCCACAACAATCACGCAGTGCCCGGGACTGCCTCCTTCAATGAATACATCTCCTATCTTCATTTCTTCAACGGAAACCGGCTGCATTTCCTTCGAAAGTGAAAGTGTTCCCGCATATGCAAACACCGTGTCCATATAACGTCTAAAACCTGTATAATCAGTGGAATAATCCTCTTTTTTAACCCAGCGCACCTTATCATTATCTACTGAAATTCTGTAGCCTTGAGCCCACATGATATAATCTGCCCTGAAGCCGTTGGTGAAATTAAAATGTATTTTGTCATACAGCCCTTTTTTATAGAGATATTCCGCCCTAAGGCGTATTACTGCATCGGCGCACTGCTGCAAATCCCGGTCACCTGTATCCATATCAATGACAGCCTCATGCACTTCCTTAGGCTTGATTCTCCCATCGTAATATTTAACCGCCGTTCCATGGGGCTTTAACGGCAATTTCCTGAGATATTCTTCAAAGGAACCTTCCTGTACTTCAACCCTTTCAAAGCCCGACGGCACGCCGAACCTTTCCTCAATAGTTGAACCGCTTTCGTTTACAGGAGTTACGGCAAGTCCAGAAGAATCAGTTTTTTGACCACTGTTTTGGCTGTTATTTTCGCCGTTGCCTTGTACACGGCCTTGCAATTCACGTCCCTGTTCATTATCCTGGTTATCATTTTGCCCGATATCAGTGGCGTTGGGCGGCTGAATTCCACTCCAGCCGCACCCGCCACAATAAAGGGCCAGTATTGTCACAGCAACAAACAATATGGACATTTTGATTGTTGTGATACGCATAATCATATTTCCTCTGCCTTGCTCATTTCAACTATGCATTTTTCAACAGAATCTTTTTAATCTCGCTTTCAAGCTTTATGCATAAAACAGCGGTTGTTACTGAAACAATGGTCCATTTTACCAGATTAAACGGAATACCTGCGTATATTATAAAGTTCATCTTCTCAGCAGCATCCGTCATTCCGTATAAGGGTAATGTTATGAAATAATTTATGATGTTTATTGCCAAAGTGCCTATCAACGTTCCTGCCACATAAGGCAGAATTTTATGAAATCTTTTGTCGAAAACCGCCCCATTCTTCGCAGACATTAGTATCACCGGCAGCATATAGCTGACTCCCGCAAAGAAATTGGCTATCTCTCCCGATGCAGCAGGTTCCTTCGATATTAGCAACAAGTGAAGTATGTTTTTAATAAGCTGAATAACCACACCAACAACCGGTCCTGCCGCTAAACCGCCTATAATGGCGGGAACATCACTGAAGTCGATCTTCAAAAACGCCGGAAAAATAAATGCCAGCGGAAATTCAAAAAAATACAGGGCAAAAGCAAGTGCTGAAAGCACGCCTGTCATTACCACTATTCTTGTTTTTTTAGAAACCAATCCTCATTCCCCCTAATAATTAATTATTATCGATTTTAATTTCACTGATTTCAATTTCATCAATTTCATTTTCATATTCTCCTCTTTTGTTTGTATCCATGCTCTTTTGTATACAATTCAAAATGCCGGCC
>JAMOAC010000097.1 GCA_023621975.1 Bacillota bacterium
CAGGAAGCGCTTTTAGCATATTCTACTCCAAGTTTAATAAAAGAATCATATAATAGAATTCGCAAGATAGTTGATCTTTATGTGGAGCATATTGTAGCCATGGCAAGGGAAATTGACAGTGAAACCCGGAAAAAATTAATTCCATTACTATTTTTGCCAATAGACAATTGGATCATAAAGAATAAATTAATTTTTGATGACATTAGTATTGATTGCTGGAATTTAACACGGGATTCATCGTTTGGAGAAATAAAAACGAAAGCGCTGTATGATGACATGCAACAATATCTTGTCAAAAAGGCCCATGAGATAAGCATAATGTTAGGAAAAGAGTTCTATGTTATTTATTTTGATGTATTTTGGAATAATCGTATCAATAACCCTGGAGGTAATCTTTTTGGCGTGCAAACAAATTATGATTTTGGAAATATAAAAGTTGATGTAAAGGAAACAATAAATGTTCATAAGCGTCATTTTAAACCTAGTAATTTTTCATCATTTACGGTTGATAATGACGATATGAATGATAATGCTTCCTATCCGCCATTGGTAAGCATATTTGTTGATGAGTTTATGAAATTTGGCATTTATTTAGAAAAGGATTTCAGATGCATCAAACGAAATGATGGAGGATATATCTTTGAAGCAGTTTATCCGCGTGGAAAACGCAAAAACATAATTACAATATGGCCAAATAAACGAGGCGGAGGGGATATACGAATAGTAGGTATAGGGAAATATAAAGATAGGCGTCAGTTTGACTACAGCGATATAGGAACTAGTGTTCTTAAAGAAGATCTACTTGAAGCATATAGACGTACGCAACAATGAACAGATGAGATAATATGAAATAAAAGCAATATAAAGCATTATATGGAGAAACACCAGTATGGTTTGATGGCTGATAGAAAACAAAATGCCGGAAATACTCTATTTTCCGGCATTTTTCCAGTAGGGAATGTATCTTTAATTTTTTGAATCCTTATGGTAGTTACCATCTTCATACTGGCATATCTTCAATAACTCCTGGCTTAAATTTTTTAATTGCTGTATGGATTGGGAAATCTTGTCGATAAACTCATTTTCCGATGAAATAGTGGACACGATTTCCTCCGTAGCCGCTGTATTTTCCTGGTTAATAGCTACTGCCGATTCGATTTGCTCCCTAATCTTACGAAATTCATTGGTGGTTTGCATGATTGTATCCATGTTATTTTTCAGCTGCCGGTTGATCATGTCAAAGGATTCCTTCATAAGGCTAAAGGATCGGGCAATCTCCTGCAGTAGAAGTTGACCCCTTTCGACAGCCTGCTTCCCTTCATGAGATTTTTCCTGAGCTGCTTTCGATTTTCCCAATATTTGATGTGTGACCTTAGTGATTTGGAAGGCGGTTTCACCGCTTTGTTCTGCAAGCCTGCGAATGTCGTCGGCCACAATAGCAAACCCTTTTCCGTGTTCACCAGCTCGAGATGCCTCAATTGCTGCATTTAAGGCCAGCATATTGGTCTGCTTGGCAATGCTTTGGATACCCAGTAATAAGGAATTCACCAGCTGAAGGCTTTCCTGTAATTCATCCACCGTTGATGTAGCCGTTTGGACCGAGTTGCTTAAGGCATCCATATATACGCTAACCTGATTAACCTTGCGCCAATTCTCCTGCATATCGCGGTTCATCTTCTGGGATTCGACCGCTTTACAATGAATGCTATAATTCATTGAAACCCCCGGTTAAAACGGTTTGTTCAAGCAGGCTAATATGGTGTTCTTAAGAAGGGCAATGATAGAATGCAATTAAGGCCATTGGGCTGGGTACGCCAAATGGCCTTGAAAATAATATTCCTTTAAAAGCATTGTTAATGTCGCGGCTTTCAAGTTTACTTTAATATATTTACTATCTTTTCCTTATTGTCGATTATAAATTTTAACATTTGACGATTTATTTTTGCCAGTTCTCTATACATATCATTGCTTTCAAAAAATGCAATACAGATCATCTGCATAGAACAAATGACGTAAAAAACCGCCTGTTTTTCTTCCGGAGTAAGTTTACCTTCCAGGTCATAGCCATGTAAGATACCGCCAAGGATTTCCAACCATTTTTGGTACGCATCTTCGCTCCCTTCGGACAAAATGCCGGTTGCGCAATAGCAGACATCCCATAGGCGGATATTAATTTCGCTCAGGTCAAAATCGATAAATCCGCTCACCTCGCTGCCAACGAATAGAATATTGCTGGGATTCGGATCTCTATGAATGAGCTGTTTGGGCAATTTATCATATAGTAATCCAAAATTTTCAATGTAATCATCAAAAAAGCTGTCGTCAATTCCCATATCCCACTGAATGTTTTGCTGCTTTACATTGGGCAACGCCCATTCCGTTACGTTTTTATAAAGGTTTACTTCATTGGCTGGAATATCCTTTTGTATGGCCTTTAGCGCTTTGTGAAGCCGCGCGATGCTTTTGCCGTACTTTTCAGCAAATTTTATTCGATCATCGCCGAATCTATCGGATCTAGGAAGCGGACTGCCTTTCACTCCGCGGGTAAGAATGAAAACTTCCTCACCATCCAGATATTCCTGCCCGGTTTTTGTTAATATGGGCAGTGAAGAGGAAAAGCCCTGTTTGTGAAGCTCCTTGGAAATTTTAAGGTTTTTCATCAGCGCTTCCCGTTTCCCGGTTTTCAAGACATAATCGCTGCCTACCATCCAAACATTGCCCGAAACTTTTGAGCCGTCCATTAAATAGATATCGCTAATAGGAAGATTCTTATCGATATCCCAGTTTTCTAAAATTTTTCGTAGTTCTTTTGTCGTATACATCTTTACCACCTCCGGCTTTTTTGGCTTATGGTCTTTATAGATGTTGAGATACTTCTTCGGAGAGCAACCATACATCTTTACAAATGCCTTGTAAAATCCTGCATACGTATCAAAACCGTACTCGAGTACCACCTCGATGGCTTTGCGACCACCGGCGATTTCGGCAAGCGCATGATCAAGGCGCCGTTTTAAAATATAGCCGGAAACCGAAGAACCGGTAACGGATGAAAATAAGCGGTAAAAATGATATGTCGAATAATTTACCATCTGAGCCAATTCTTCGGCAGTAATGTCGGTTTTAAGATTTTGTTCAATATATTCAAGTGCGGTTTTGATTACATCAGGGTATTGCATGGTATGCCTCCTTTCCTACGGTGGTTTCAGTATACAATATAAATCATGAAAAACATTTCCTGGACTGCCATTATATTGGATTTAACAGGATAATAAAAGTTAATTTGTGAGGTCATCCAAAACATTCTTTAAGAGTATTGCAGATTAGTTCCTATACTGCACATACCGGTAAATCCGATCAAGAATGATGTTAATAAAAGCAGAGTATGGTATAATTGTTTTTGCTATAAAATCATTTGCCCCTTCAAGTTCATGATGGTGCAAGCAGTGAGCATCATGTACTGAAATTTGTTGTTATTTTGTAGAAGAAGCTAATAGCTTTTGATTCTTGGCAGATTGTTGAAGGAAGTATCGGGGAGGAGAGGTTGTAATGGATAAGGACTACCTGGAGTTGAAGAAATGGCTGGAGGAAACAAAAGACCAACCTCTGGAGACGATGGCGGGCTTTTTTGATGTCCGCATCGACTCGTACGAAGAACACATGGCACAGTGGAAGGCACATTATCAATGGATGGCCGAATTGCTACCGGCATCCATTACAACTCTTTTGGATATTGGTTGTGGAACCGGTCTCGAGCTGGACTATATTTTTGCTCGCTTCCCGGACTTGCAAGTGATTGGAGTTGATTTATCTAAGGAGATGTTGCGTAAACTCCACGCAAAGCATCATGATAAGAATCTGACTTTGGTATGCCAGGATTATTTTACGTACGATATGGGGAAAGAGCGTTTTGATGCGGTTGTCTCTTTTCAAACTCTCCATCATTATACTGCCGAACGAAAGACAGCGCTGTTTCAAAAAATATTTAATTGCTTAAAACCGGGGGGTGTATACCTCGAATGTGATTACATTGCTACATCGCAGGCAATAGAAGATTTGACATTTTCAGAATGCAGGAGACGGCGGATCAGAGATGGGATTAAAGATGACGTCCTCGTGCATTTTGATACTCCGTTAACTCTGGAACACGAACTGAACGCAATTAGAACGGCGGGGTTTAATGTAGTCGAACTGGTTGGTTTTTTACCGGGGGACAATCATACTGCAATGATTAGAGCAATAAAATGAGAAATGGCGTCTGCGCTCACCGGCATATTGGCTATAGAAATATTGGAATGTAGCAATGTTCCATTTTTTTGGTCAAATATAAGATCAATTCGGAATGCTGTAAAGAGTGGATTTATTCCTGCATGAGTGGAGATGACGGTGAACCACAGGAAATAGTGGATGAGATGAACAAAAGGAATTGACAGACAACAAGCCTCCGGATACATTCCGGAGGCTCGTTGCTGTTTTTTATGAGAAGTAACTCTTAATTACCCTAAACGGACGCATCATGTCATGGTCTTCATGTTCCAGAATATGGCAGTGCCACACATAGTCACCCGTATAGCCATCAAATTTCGCGATAATCCTTGTGACCTGCCCGGGCGTAGCCCTTACGGTATCCTTCCAGCCCATTTCGTTTGCGGCAGGTGGGATGGGGTCTCCCGTGTATATGATTTCGCCTGTGCTTCTGTATCGCTGTACGTCAAACGGCCTGCGGTCCAAAATTTGGAACTGCACCAGGTGCACATGGATGGGGTGCGGGAAAGCTGTCAGGTTCAACAAATTCCATATTTCGATGCTGCCCAGTTCGGGCATCTCGGTAACGGGATCATGCCACATCTTTCCATTAAGCTGGAACGATGGACGACCATATCTATCGGGTACCGCATCAAGAGTCAGATTTCTGACCTTGGTAGCCATATTCTCATTTAGTCGCTCGAAGGGATACAGTGTTTCGGGTATTGTGCTGGTGTCTTTACCCTTAAGCGGAAGCACTACCCTAAACTGCATGACATTACTTGTATTTTCATCCGTATCATCATTTGTCAGTATAATATATTCGCCTTTCGAGCCCGAAAAATCAATAATGACATCTGCCCTCTCTGCAGGCATAATTGTCAGTGCATCCAGCTCTACAGGATTTTCTAAAAGCCCTCCGTCGGTTCCTATTTGATAGAATTTCTGGCCATTTGATAGCCTCAGTGTATATGTCCGGGAATTTGATCCGTTCAAAATTCTAAAACGGTATTTCCTTGGCTCTACATTGAGGTAAGGCCATACCTTGCCGTTAACTAGGATTGTATTTCCCAAGAATATCGGTACCACTGATGGAAAGACTCCCGGTACTGGCTGAGGCGGTTCAGCGGGGTAAAACAGGGAACCGTCTTTATTAAACGACCTGTCCTGGATCAGCAGAGGGATTTCATACTCGCCCGATGGCAAATTGAGCCTCTGCTCCAGGTGATCGCGTATAATATAAAAACCTGCAAGGCCTGCATATACGTTCAACCTGGTTATTCCCAGTGCATGGTCATGATACCATAAGTTGTAGCCTGCTGGTGATTGGTATACTTGTATACTTCAGTGGCAAAAAATGGGCCCGTCTCTTTATAGCCTTTTGTGAACCAGGCTTCAGGATGTCCATCGCTCTCAGGCGAGACCCGTGCGCCGTGAAGGTGGACAACGGTGCGTACTTCGGGTGTGTCAATGGTCGCGTGCAAGGTGCGGTCTATCGGCAATAGATGCTTTTTTGGTAAGCAGTTAACCCATTTGACCATGACGGTACGATCCCTTAGCGTTTCAATAGTGGGGCCGGGATATGTGCCGTTATATCCCCATACTGTAGTTTCAGGAAAATATTTATGCAGCTGTTGTTTTACTTGCAACATTTTCACTTCATAGTATGCTCCGTCTTTTAGTCTTTTTGTAGGCTGCAGTACCTCGGGAATCGGTAGCTCATCAACAAACTTCGGAATCGAATTCGGTTTTGATGGATCAACTTTATATTCACAATATACTTTATCATCCAAATCGTATGACATATAGAATATCACCTCTTTTATTTCTTTCATTATATATCACGTTATATATTATGCAGATGACATATCAAGAGTGCAATGCTTTAATAACCATAGTTAAAATTTAACCGCAAGGGTCGCAAGTGGACGTTTAGTGTGAAAATAAATTACGTGGTATTTGGGCAATCTTAAAATGACGCATGTAAGCTGTTCTCCAATTCAACTTGTTTCATGCGAGTTCCTGGCAAGTTGAAAGGGTGTCTCTATAATTAAAAGGGGGGTATACTCAGATGAGAAAACGTATTATCATTCTGATTTCCGTCCTTTGCCTGTTTGCCGTATCTGGCACTGCGCTTGCTGCAGAGTATAGCTATAGTTTTACATTCAATCCACCTTTTGTCGGTAGCTTAAGATATACAGAGCCAAGGATAA
>JAMOAC010000268.1 GCA_023621975.1 Bacillota bacterium
GCATTATTGTTAGTAATGTGTCTGTTGTTTTTTACAGCATGTGGCGCAAGAGATAAATCACCCGGAAAAGATGCGAACAAAGGCAAGACGCAAAACCAGCAGGAACAGGGCATAAACGGCACTGAAGAACAAGGTGGCAACAGCAGTGCTAAGGAAGCAGAAGAAAAAGTTGAGGAATATTTCCCCATGAACGGCAATGTTTACATGAAATACCGCGGAGAGGGCAATGAATTTGCTGAATATGAAACATATGTTGATTACGTGAAAGACGGTGTAATGCAGGTCAGGGTGATCAACCCCGGAACGGTAGCGGTAAAAGTGTATAAGCTGCTGGACGGAGAGTTGAAGCTGGTTTTCAGCCAGGGCGAAACTTACTACCGTTATGACTATACTTCTTCAGTTAATATGGATGAGGTACTAATCAAGGAGCCCATAAAGGTAGGTACTTCATGGGTGCTGGCAGACGGGTCTACCAGAACCATAACCGGGGTTAACAAGGATATAAAAACACCGGCCGGAGATTTTAAAGCCCTTGAAATTACTACGGATATGGAGAATTCGGTTATAAAGGACTATTATGTAAAAAATATAGGGCTTGTAAAAACTGTATATAACGATAAAAATGAAGATTTCACGGTTGTAAGCGAACTTGAAAAAATAGAAAAGGATGTCCCGTTTAAGCAGACAGTAAGAGCTTATTTCCCGGATTTTCAGAACGACAGAATGGTTTACATTGACAGGGAAGTTCAGCTGAAGACCAACCAGGATGTGATATCCGTACTTGAGGAACAGTTGCAATCGGTTCCCGAAGACAGTGAACTTTCAAAGGTGCTGACGTCAAATGTTAAAATCAATGGATGTCATATTGATGAAGAGAAAGGCATAGTAACCATAGACTTTACATCAAACCTTGTAAGTGAAATGAATGCGGGAGCCGGCCTTGAATTGATGATTTTAAAGAGCATTACCAATACCGTCGGGGAATATTACCAGAAGGATAAAGTTGTTATTACCTTAGACGGAAAATTATACGAATCCGGCCATATACTGCTAAAACCCGGCGAATACTTCGAGGTAGACACCGAGGGAGCAGTTGAGTATGAAAAGAAATAAAGAAAAGCAATAAAAAGGATAGCATCAATTGATAAAAATAAAAAAACTTACATCGCAAGATGTAAGTTTTTTATTTGGTCGGGATGACAGGACTTGAACCTGCGGCCTCATCGTCCCGAACGACGCGCGCTACCACCTGCGCTACATCCCGAAAAGAACATTTTATATTATAATGCATAATTCACAAAACCTCAAGTGTTTTTTTAGTTAATTTTAAACGCAATATTTGTTTGAATGCCTCAGCAGTCGTATGATAGAATATTTTTCTAGAGATTGCAGGATCAGGGCTGTAAAGTAAAAATGCAAAAACTGTTATGAACATGAAATTACGGAGGCAGTTAAATGAGGCTTTTAAAAAATACAGACAGAAATTCACTATTTGTAATACTTGAGGGCGTGGTATTCAACACGGTATTCTTTCTTTACAACCCGTTTATACAGATGTTTGCAAAACGCATGAATGCGGGAGATATACATATAGCCTTGATAAATTCTTTGCCGCCTCTTATGGCTATACTTGTGCTGATACCGTGCGGTATTTTTATTGACCGGTTTGAGGACAAGAAACGCACGACGTGCATTTTAATACTGATAAACAGTGTATTTTACCTGTTAATTGCATTAGTACCATTTTTCCCTAAAAGTTGCAGAGTGATTTTATATGTTGTGCTTATAGGCATTATGAATTGGCCGGGTTCCCTATACGGTACTACGTGGCAATCATTTTTTGTAGATGTTTTTAAAGGTGAACAGGCCAGGCTGGTTTACTCACTGAGAAGTAAGTATGGAACCTTTTTCGGGCAGATAACGGTCCTGCTCACAGGCCTTATTCTTACAAAAATACCCCGCACGGATGACGAGCGTCTTGCGATATATCAGCTGTTCTACGTTGCCTGTTCCGTACTTGCAGTATTGCAGGCATTTATTCTTTCGAGGGTCAATAACAAATGCGCCCTTGATGGCGGAAACGGGAAATATATTTCACCCTTTAGCATGAACGATTTTAAGCATATGCTGTTAAATAAAAAATTTATAGTATTTGTTGCCATCACCTTTGTTTTTCACGTGGGCTGGCAACTGGCCTGGCCGTTGTATTTTATATACAATGTAGATTATGTAAAGATAAATGAATTTCAATTGAGCCTGCTCAATATTGCTTCAGGCCTTTCAGCCTTTTTGTCCTATTCTTATTGGAACAAGCTGACCAATAAGAAGGGAAGCAGCGCTGCCGTTATATTAAGTGCCGCAGCGATGGCTGTAAATCCTTTTTTCTATGTAAAGCTGGTGAATATGGAAATTTTGATTATGATAAATGTATTAATAGGAATTGCGAATGCAGGGATTACCCTTACCCTGTTTTCCTGCCTGATTGAAAGCATTTCGGAAGAAAAAAGGACGGTATATATATCCTTTTACAACACAATTATGAGTATTTCAGGATTTTTTTCACCGCTGGCAGGTGTATGGATTTACAAAAAGGAAGGCATATATACTGCGTTTCTGCTGATAGGTTTTGTCAGAATACTGGCTGTTGTCCTTTATTTTATCAGGTGGATTAAGGAAGAAAAAGCAGGGAAAAAAATAAACAGCGGTAGTGAATTATCTGCATAGGACGGGAGGTATTAGTTTTGGAAAGACCGGTAATAGGAATACCTATGGGCGATGCCGCAGGTATCGGCCCTGAAATTGTGCTTAAGGCACTGATGGAAAAAGAACTTTATAATATCTGCAAGCCGTTGGTTATAGGGAACCTGGACTGTTTTGAACTTACCGAGAAATTTGTAAGGACTGGGATGGTGTTTAACCCTGTAGAAAGTCCGGAATCAGGTAAATATGTCCACGGAGTAATGGATATTATACCTGTTGGGGATGTTGACACGAAAAGTTTCAAATTTGGCAAAATACAGGCACCAACAGGAAAAGCTGCTTTTGAATGTATTGCAAAGTCAGCGGAGCTTGCCATGGAGGGTAAGCTTACAGCAGTTGCAACCACGCCCATAAATAAAGAGGCGATAAGGGCCGCAAATGTGGATTTTATAGGGCATACTGAAATGTATGCCGGACTTACGGGCACCTCCGATCCCCTTACAATGTTTCAGGTTCGCAATTTGAGGGTATTTTTCCTTTCAAGGCATGTATCGCTTCGTAAAGCGTGCGATATGGTTACGAAAGAAAGAATTGTTACATACATTAAAAAATGCGATAAGGCTTTAAAACTGCTTGGCATTGACAGGGCTTTTATTGCAGTTGCCGGGCTTAATCCCCATTGCGGTGAGCATGGGCTTTTCGGTGATGAAGAGGTAATGGAAATAGAACCGGCGGTTAATGAGGCAAAAAGGCTCGGGATAAATGTTACAGGCCCGGTGCCGGCAGACTCGGTGTTTTTTCAGGCATTGAACGGCAAGTATGACGCCGTTTTGTCGCTGTACCATGACCAGGGCCATATAGCCACAAAAACCGTTGATTTTGAAAGGACGATTTCTCTTACCATTGGCATGCCTTTTTTGAGGACTTCCGTTGATCACGGCACCGCTTTTGATATAGCCGGAAAAGGCATTGCAAGCCCTGTAAGCATGATAGAGGCAATAAGGCTGGCAGCTTGTTACGGGCCGCATTACCGCAGCAGATTTTATTGCTAAAAATCATCTGTTTGGGTATGATAATAATCGAAAACAATCGGAAGTTAAGTGGAGAAATTCAAGTGAGAAACAGAAACTCAAGTGATAAATTTAATTGAAAATCAAATTGAAATATATATTTGAAATAATTTATATGGACGGCTGATAAACTATGTCTGAAAGAAGCAAGATAAGTGATGATATACTTCGCAGCGTTGAAAAACCCGCAAGATATACGGGTAACGAATGGAATGCAGTACAAAAGGATGTAAAGGATATAAAGATAAGATTTGCTTTCTGCTTCCCGGATGTGTACGAAGTAGGGA
The DNA here is from genome assembly GCA_023621975.1 of Bacillota bacterium. Next base: position 4,058 of record JAMOAC010000268.1, read on the forward strand.
TGTCACATCTTGGGATGCGCATTTTATATCATTTAATAAATGAACGTGAAGATGCATGGTGTGAGAGGGTTTTCGCGCCGTGGGTGGATATGGAGGAAAAAATGCGCGAAAACGGGATACCCCTGTTTGCCCTTGAATCCCATGACCCTGTGAGAATTTTTGACTTTATGGGTTTTTCACTGCAATATGAAATGAGTTATACAAATATCATTAACATGCTTGACCTCGCAGGAGTTCCTGTCAGGTCGGCCGACAGGACTTCGGGACATCCGTTTGTGTGTGCAGGAGGACCGTGTGCATGCAATCCCGAACCTCTTGCCGATGTAATTGATTTTTTTATACTTGGCGAGGGGGAAGAAATAATCAACGAGCTACTGGACATTTATATTAAGTGGAAGGAAAGCGGTGCTTCCAGGGAGGATTTCCTTGACAGGATAGCTTCCGTGGAAGGCATATATGTGCCTGCCTTTTATAATGTTCAATATAACGATGACGGAACGGTGAAATCAGTAACTCCTGTAAAAGACAAATATCCACGCAGGATAAGAAAGAGAATTATAAAGGATCTTGACAGCGTATTTTATCCCGAAAAGTTTATTGTGCCGTTTACCGATATTGTACACAACAGGCTGATGCTGGAACTTTTCAGGGGATGTATAAGGGGTTGCAGGTTCTGTCAGGCAGGATTTATCTACAGGCCGGTAAGGGAAAAAACACCTGAAAAGCTTGTGGAATACGCCAGGAAACTTGAAGAAAGCACAGGATACGAAGAAATATCCCTGGCTTCCCTCAGCACCAGCGACTATACCGGGCTGGCAGAACTTACGGACCGGTTGATTGAAGTAATGGAGCCGCGGAAAGTGAATCTTTCACTGCCTTCCCTGAGGGTTGACTCCTTTTCCCTCAACTTGATGGAGAAAGCCCAGAAGGTGAGGAAAAGCGGCCTGACTTTTGCTCCTGAAGCAGGAACCCAGAGGTTAAGGGATGTAATAAACAAGGGAGTAACCGAAGAAGACCTGATTAAATCTGTAACAATAGCTTTTGAAGGCGGCTGGAGCACCGTCAAGCTGTACTTCATGCTGGGACTGCCTACGGAGACATTTGAAGATATTGCAGGTATTGCGGATTTGGGGAAAAAGGTTGTGGACGCTTACATGAGCGTGCCAAAGGAGAAAAGGGGAAAGGGATTAACGGTTACAATAAGCACCTCGTCATTTGTGCCTAAGCCCTTTACGCCTTTTCAATGGGAAGCGCAGGATACCATTGAAATGCTGAAGGAGAAGCAGAGGTTTTTGAAAAACAGTATAAAGGACAGGCATATAACATATAACTGGCACGAGCCGGAATTGAGCTTTCTTGAGGCGGTTTTTGCAAGAGGGGACAGGAAAACGTGCGATGTCCTTATTAAAGCATGGGAAAAAGGATGTAAGTTTGACAGCTGGGGAGAGCATTTCAAGTTTGAAAAATGGATTGAAGCCTTTGAGGAATGCGGTGTTGACCCGGCATTTTATGCAAACAGGAAAAGAAACCGCGAAGAAGTATTCCCCTGGGACCATATAGACATGGGCATATCCAAGAAGTTCCTTCTGAAGGAGAATGAGAAAGCTTATAAAGGCGAACTTACCTCCAACTGCAGGGTCGGCTGTTCGGGCTGTGGAGCGGCTATTTTTGGCAGTGCCATATGCTTTGAGAAGAAATGAGTAAAGATATATTGATATAAATGAATGTGGATAATCGTGGATTTTCCGGAGGTGCTTTTTTTGAACGGTTTAAGGGTAAAGTACTCACGGGGCGAGGAGGTAAAATACATTTCCCATCTTGACATGATGAGGGTATTTGAAAGGGCATTAAGGAGGGCACGGCTGCCCGTTGCTTTTACCAGGGGTTTTAATCCCCACCCCGAAATGGTGTTTGGTTTGCCGCTTTCGGTAGGTGTTACAAGTGAAGCAGAATATGCTGATTTTGAATTTGAGGAAGACATTGAGCCTTCAGAGTTTATAGAAAGGTTGAATTCACAGCTTCCTAAAGGGCTGAGAGTGCTTGATGCAAGGAAAAAATTCACCAAAGACAATATAATGGCGTCTGTAACAATGGCTTCATATAGAATTACGATTGCCAACGAAGGTCATTTTGAGGAAAATATTTTGCGGGAGAAATTGAAAGAATTTGTTGAAAAGCCGTCTGTTATTGTAAAGAAAAAGACCAAGAGTAAAGTCAGGGATGTAGACATAAAGCCCATGATCCGTCAAATAGACCTGGAAGGTTTGGAAGACGGGACATTTACAATTAATTGCCTGCTCAGTGCAGGAAGTTCCGAAAATTTAAAGCCTGAACTGCTTTATGATGCTATTGCGGAAAA
>JAMOAC010000018.1 GCA_023621975.1 Bacillota bacterium
AATCTCACCCTTGTCCTTATTCAGGACGCCGGCCAGTATCTTCATCAAAGTTGATTTACCAGCCCCGTTTTCGCCTACCAGTGCCACAACCTTCCCAAGTTCTACTGAAAAATCAACATTGTTTAACGCAAGTACACCTGGAAACTGCTTCGTGATGCCTTTCATCTGAAGATATGGCGTCTTGTCGGCTGCAACATTCTTCACTCTTTCACCTTCTTATCCATTATAATTTGCTTTAATAAATAACTAAGTTCAAGTGCCGTAAAACCCAGCTGTAGGTTAAAAGTTAATAAATAAAATTAACGCTGAACCTTAATAAAGACAAGTCTGACATGGTTATATTTATCGAACAGCGAAACTGTTGAGTATATAAACGCCATATGCAAGTATTATTAAGGAGCAAGAATGCTTAAACGTTTATATGAGTTAATATGTTTTTCCATTGTTCAAATTATTTGTTCAAATACATGATAATAGATTTAAATCATTTAGTCAAGAATGAAATTTTTGAAGAATATCGCCAGTTTGCTGTAAACTATCTGGTTCAGCCGTCCCTGATTAACCTGAGAAATTTTGAAGCCCAAGCTCTATTGTCATTGTTCAGTATGGAATTGCAATAATTTCGTGATAAAAAGATCCCCACAGCATGCCGGTCCAGTCATGCTGTGAGGAATCTTATTATGCCTTTTCAATTCTACAGTATTTCTATATCCATTAGTCTGCAGAAGTCGTATATGCTTTCACGATAATCGCCGTAACAAAGAATTACATGCTGTCCGGATACCTTTTGGGCAAACTCCTCAACAGTGCAGTCAAGCGGCTCTACTTCCAGGCTTGGCAGCTGCGGAGCAGGAGGAGCCCAGCCGCATTCCTCCCAAGGCGGCGCTTCCTTGGCATTGGCAAGATACATATGCATGTAATATTTCCCGTCCTTGTATACCAGCCGCAGACAAGTAACCAGGCCTGTTCTGGGCTTTGAAACATTCAACAGGCTGCCGGACAAAAGACCGAACGCAGTAGGCAGCACATGTATATCGCCGTCGGTTATTGCCTTAGGAATGAAATCAGGAACGCCTATCAGCATGCTCTTTTCAAAGAATTCATAGTACTCCATGTAGGGAACCATCTGACCGGTAATGGCAGACCCAATCAGCTGGGTAACTGCACCCATAATGTCGTTTTCAGGAATGGTAAGCACATCGTAGTATTCTTCAAGCAGCATAAATACCATGGCAGGTGGGAAACCTAACAGTTTTTTCATGCCGTCAACATCGATCAGGCTTATGGCCTTGTATCCCCGTTCTTCTACCTTCATGCCGATAACAAGGGCATATTTAACGCCTTTCTCAATTATTTCATCATCACAAGGCTTGTCAAAAACCCAATTCTTTTTGACATACTCTACGCCTTTTTTTACTTCCCCTGGATCCAGATTTTCAATGTTCTGCACCATCTCCAGCATTTCAAAGGGCTCTACTTCAACACCAAGCTTCCCCCGCATGCTGTTGCCCTCAAACTGTGTACCGTAAAGAAGCATGTCCCGATACCCCATAGTGCCAATCTTTGAACTTCGCAGCTTACGGGCGGCATAGGCAGCATTGGTAAAAGCTTCTATTTTCTCCACAGGCTCAGGTTTGTCTATTATGCTGTATATGTATTTGAAACGATAATGCATAGCTTCAAAAGCCGGACGAATGGCCGTAGTCCCTGCCTGATCGGCTGTTGTCACCAGCTTTCCGTTTTCACACCAGCCGCACAATCCCCAAAGCAGTATTGGCAGATGCCTGAAATGATCCGTAACACGTATCACGGCATGAGTAGGCACCCATCCTGCAACACATACAATGAGGCAGTCCATGTTCACGGCTTTTAACTTTTCAATAGCAGCATCAGCAGTCTTATACTCCGGATCATCAATAACAATGCCTGCATCATGTATTTTTCCCGTTACTCCCTCCATCAAGGTTTTTAACGCCCCATCCCGCTTAATAACCAGCTTTTCATACGGAGTATTCACTTCTCCGAAACATACAAAGCCGATTTGTTTCATAAGCTTGCCCCTCCTTTGATAATAACTCTACAATATACTATAGACCTACATAAGCAATAGACTATAGACTACTTCCTGCCACGGGTATAAACATCGAATGCAACAGCAAGAATGAATATAATACCCTTAATAATGTACTGGTATGCAATACCGACACCCATCAGGTTCAGGCCGTTTGTCAGAGACATGATAACCAAGGCGCCTATGATGGTATTGCCTACCTTTCCTACACCGCCCGTTGTTGAAACTCCTCCGATAAAGCAGGCAGCTATTGAATCCAGCTCAAAACCTGCTCCGGCTACCGGGCTTGCAGACTGAAGACGCGAGCTGAACAAGATGCCTGAAAGTCCTGCCAGCATTCCCATGGAGCAGAATACAAAGAGCAGAACCAGCTTAACATTTATACCGGCAAGTTCAGCTGCCTCACGGTTGCCTCCGATTCCGTATATATATCTGCCCAACCTTGTGTTGTTCATCAAGAAATTGTATATGAACACAACAATGCTTACGATAACTATGGTCCATGGCAGACCCTGGTAGCTGGCCAGAACAATTGCCAGTGTTGCCACCGCCGCAGCAAAAAACAGTACTTTAATTATGAACACAGGCCTGGATACTACCTCGAATCTGTAGTAAATCAGTTTCTTCCGCTTTTTGACCTGCGATATGACCACCAGCACAACAGCAATTGCACCGACTATCAGCGACAGCAGATCCAGCCCTCCGATATTTCCTATGTTGGGCACATAGCCGTTTGAAAGATTATTAAAAGCAGGTATGTCTATTCTGATTGTGCCTGATTCCTGGGTAATTAATGACAGCAATCCCCGGCACATAAACTGAAAGGCCAAGGTGGTAACAAAAGCCGGAACCCCTAATCGGCCTATTGTCGTGCCCTGAATAAAGCCAACTATCGTGCCAAAAACCAGTATAAGGGGTATTACGATAATTACCGGAACATTGTATTTCACCATAAATGTGGCTGCTACAGCACCTAAAAAACCTGCCACATATCCCACCGACAAATCAATCTGGCTGATGATCAGCACAAGTGTCATGCCTACCGCAAGCACCGCTATGTATCCTGTCTGATTGATCAGATTGGTAATGTTCCTGGGCGACAAAAAATTACCGCCGGTGAATAAACCGAACATAATGAATATTACCGCCAAGGCAATGAACATAGCATAGTCGCGGATATGAGTCCGCAATAGTGAAACGACCTCATCTATTAATCCGTTATTACGAATATTGGGATTAGGTGTTCCGCTGACTTCCATTTATGATACCTCCTTGGTTTTTGTGGCCATAGCCATTATCTTGTGTTCTGTCGCTTCACTTGCCAAAAGTTCGCCCGTTATGGTCCCTTCCGCCATGACATAAAGCCTGTCGCTTATCCCAAGTATCTCCTGCAGCTCCGAAGATATCATGATAATCGAATAGCCCTCTGCAACCAGCTGGTTCATTATGTTATAAATCTCGAATTTTGCTCCGACATCAATACCTCTGGTCGGTTCATCCATTATCAACACTTTCGGATTTGCAAAGAGCCATCTGCCCAGAGACACCTTCTGTTGATTGCCGCCGGAAAGGTTCATAACAAGCTGGCTTATGGACGTGGCTTTTATATTTAAAGTTTCCACGTATTTATTTACTTCCAGAACCTCTTTTTGCTCGTTAATTACCAGGCCGTGCAAAAGCGCGTCCAGGTTAGCTATTGTTGTATTGAACTTGACATCCTGTATCAGAATAAGACCATTGCGCTTTCTATCCTCTGTAACATAGGCAATGCCCTCATTCAATGCAGACCTGGTATTTTTAAAAAACTTCCTTTCCCCATTCATGTATATCTCGCCTGAAAGAATCCTGTATTTGGGTGTGTTGCCAAACAATGACAAGGCAAATTCAGTACGGCCTGAACCCATCAGGCCTGCTATTCCCACTATTTCTCCCTTTCGGACATAAATATTGATATCTTTAAGTATTTCTCTCTCCAAAACTGGATCGTATACAGTCCAATTCCTGACTTCCAAAGCTATTTCATCGGAAGGCTCATGAGTTCTCTTAGGATAAATGTTCTCTATGTCGCGGCCGACCATATGAAGTATTATGTCCCGCTCAGTTATTTTCTCTTTACGGGCATCCATTGTACAAATGGTGGCTCCGTCACGCAATACCGTTATTGTATCGGCTATCTCTATGACTTCTTTCAGCCTGTGGGAGATCATAATACAGGTAACCCCGTCCTCTTTAAGTTCCCGCAGCAGGTGAAGCAGGTTCTGGCTGTCGTCCTCGTTCAGCGATGAAGTCGGCTCATCCAATATGATAAGCTTGGCATCCTTGGACAAAACCTTTGCTATTTCTACCAGCTGCTGCTGACCGACACGGAGATCCGATATTTTAAGAGACGGATTTACATCAAGGCCTACCTTTTTCAATAACCTGTTTGCATTAATAATGGTCTGGTGCCAGTTTATTACCCTGCCTTCCATTATCTCATGGCCAAAGTATATGTTCTCATAAATTGTCAACTCGGGAAAAAGCGCAAGCTCCTGCGGAATAATCGCTATGCCGGCTGCTTCGCTGTCAGCAGTTGACATGAACCTCTGTACTTCTCCGTTGTATATGATATCTCCCGTATATGTTCCATACCTGTACACGCCGGATAGTATCTTCATCAAAGTGGATTTCCCGGCCCCGTTCTCGCCAACAAGACAGTGTATTTCTCCTCTTCTTACCTTGAAGTTTACATTATCCAATGCACGCACGCCCGGAAAATCCTTGGTTATGTTGCGCATCTCCAAAATATAATCGTCGTTCACTTGACCACCTCTTATTAAAGTTCGGGCGGCAGCAGCTGCCGCCCAATTTTAAGACATTTATTTCAGCAAACACTCGTTTAATGTACGGATTTAATTTCTCCATTGAGGAGGTTTAACCTCGTCGCTGATATTCTCCCAATTCTTATAATTGTTGCGGTCAAAGCGTCCGCTGTCAAAGAACAGTTCCACTATATTGTCCCTGGTTACGGTTGTTACGTCAGATACAATGGTCTTTACATCAATTTTCCCGTTATTTGTTAAGGCATCGCCTTCGGGAGTTTTGCCATCAATCAGATCGTATGCAAGATTCATAGCATTAGCTGTGATAATTGATGGATTGCAGTAAACTGTCATATCCTGCTTGCCGTCAATAATATACTGGACAGATGCCTCTACACCGTCAGCACCGCAGATACGGAATTCTTTAACATCTGAATCTGCAGCAAAGGTATCAGATATTGCACGGCAGGTATCATCATCAGGAGCTATGATGTAGCAGAAATCTTTCTCTTCAGGCTTTGCCGCTGTCAGATGCGCCTCTGCCAGGGTTTTTGATACTTCCATATCCCATTCGGTGTCAACTGTCTGCATGATCTCATACAGCTCTTCATGCGTCAAATCAAGCTTGTCTTTATACTTCATGGCGGCATCGGAGTTTCTTACAATGAATGTGCCGTCTGCAATATAGGGCTGAAGGGCATTCCAGTATCCACGGAAGTAGTCAAACGAGTTGTTGTCGGTCAGTGCGCCTGAATACAGATAGAGGTTAAGTCCTTTCTTACCGGTCTTAAGGGCATGATCAACCAGGTACTGACCCATGGACTCACCTATCTTAATACTGTCAAACGATATGTAGTAGTCCACCGCATCAGTATCCAGTATCAGACGGTCATATGAGATAACATGTACACCTTCTTTTTTCGCAAGTTCAACCGTTGAACCTGCAGCTGCCACGTCAAAGGGGCAAATTATCAGCACTTTCATACCCTTAGCTATCAGTGACTCGACATTTGTCTTCTCTGTAGCTGAGCTGGCCTGAGAGTACATGATTTCAGCCTTATACTCATTTTCTTCAATCAATTCCCTGAATTTCTCCTCGTCAGCCAGCCATCTTGATTCATCCTTGGTCGGCAGTACAATACCGACATCAATCTGGCCCCCTTTGGATGCAGATTGCCCGCCGCAGCCTGCAAACAACCCTGCTGCCATCAGAAAAGCCAGCATCAAAATTAGAGCTTTTTTCATTTTAACCCTCCTCAAAATTATTATTATCTTCCCCGTGAATGGGGGTATAGCGCCCTTTAAACAGCCCACGATCTCCCAGTAATCATTGGAGCCATAGAGGTATTAGAAGAAGGCCTTGAGGACTCGCTGCAGTTTTATGCCTTTAACCGAATAGACTACCGGAAGATTTCATCCACCAATATCCTGGAGCGGCTTAACCGGGAGATCCGGAGACGAACAGCAGTAGTCGGGGTGTTTCCCAACATGGATTCCTACATTAGATTAATAACAACTTACCTTATA
>JAMOAC010000378.1 GCA_023621975.1 Bacillota bacterium
ATGAATCAGCATATGAAAATGTAACGTAACTTGTATAACCGTAAACTGTATAACGTTATTTATATGATTGCAGGCAAATAAGAGCCATGCTGAGTCAAAGCATGGCAGTTAATATGGAAGGGTGATAATATGTCTGAGCAAATAAGACAGATAGCTCAAAGGATAAAAGAATTGAGAGAAATTTCGGGTATATCCATCGATACCCTGGCAAAAGAGTTTAACATTACCCCTGAAGAATATGCTGAGTATGAAAGCGGAAATGTGGATATACCTGTGAGCTTTTTATATCAGGTCGCAGGTAAGTTTAATGTGGAGCTTTCAACCTTACTGACAGGTGAAGACCCGACTTTACATACTTATTCCCTGGTAAGAAAGGGCAAGGGTGTGAGGGTTGAAAGGAGGAAGGACTATAAGTATGAAAGCCTTGCCTACAACTTTAAACACAAGAAAGCAGAGCCTTTTCTGGTAGTTGTTGATCCCCAGCCGGAAGATGTTCCGGTGAATTTCAATTCTCATCCCGGCCAGGAATTTAATTATGTCCTTGAGGGATCCATGAAGGTTGTTATTGACGGATACGAGCTGGTTCTTAACGAAGGTGATTCCCTGTTCTTTGACTCAGGCTATCCTCATGGAATGAAAGCGCTGAACAACAAACCGGCAAAGTTTCTTGCAATAATACTTTAACTTTTAATTTAACGTCAACTTAGAGTTTAATTCTAGCCAAACACGGAATACCGGTTAAACAACACAATACTTAAACAGAATAGCTGATAAATTATAATATCGTTTTAAAAGTAATGCTTCAACAAATGATACTATAGTTGGAAAGAGGTAATAAATCTATGAACATGCTGGATAAATTTCTGCCCCGTGTGGAATTTGAATCATATGAGGACTTTGTAGAAAATTTTAAAATCAATATTCCTGAGAATTTTAACTTTGCATACGATGTTGTCGATGAAATGGCAAAATTGGCACCTGACCAAATTGCCATGGTATGGTGTAATGAAAAAGGTGATGAAAGAATTTTCACATTCTCACAGATAAAATATTACACCGATAAAGCTGCAAACTTTTTCAAAAGCGTGGGCATTAAAAAAGGCGACCCTGTAATGCTCATACTGAAAAGGCGTTATGAATTCTGGTTCTGCCTGCTTGCCCTGCATAAGATAGGAGCAATCTGCATACCCGCAACTCATCTTCTTACAACTAAAGACATTGTTTACAGGAACAATGCTGCAGATATTAAAATGATTGTAAGTGTAGCGGAAGAAGAAGTTATAAAGCACATTGAGGACTCCCTTCCGGAATCGCCGTCCGTACAGTTAAAAGTTCTTGTGGGAGGCTCACGTGACGGCTGGTATGACTTTAACAGCGAACTGGAAAGGGCTTCTGACAATTTTGTCCGCCCTGTGGGAGATGAAGCTACTTCAAACGATGACATTTCACTCCTTTACTTTACGTCAGGGACAACCGGAATGCCAAAGATGGTTCAGCATAATTTTGTATATCCCCTTGGACACATTGTTACGGCCAAATACTGGCAAAATGTAATGGATGGCGGACTGCATCTTACAGTAGCTGAAACCGGTTGGGCAAAAGCTGTCTGGGGAAAAATTTACGGGCAGTGGATAGCCGGAAGTGCTGTTTTTGTATACGACTTTGATAAATTTGTACCAAAAGACCTCCTTGATGTAATAGTCAAGTACAAGGTTACAACTTTCTGTGCACCGCCGACCATTTACAGGTTCTTTATCAAGGAAGACCTTTCAAAATTTGATTTAAGCTGCCTGAAGCATTGCTGCATTGCGGGCGAGCCATTAAACCCGGAGGTTTATTACCAATTCTACAAAGCAACAGGCCTGAAGCTGTATGAAGGATTCGGCCAGACAGAGCTGACCGTTACAATCGGGACTTTCCCATGGATGGAACCCAAGCCCGGTTCAATGGGCAAGCCTGCACCAGGCTACGATGTCGATATTGTAAATGATAACGGTGAGCCATGTGAAGTAGGCGAAAAGGGCCAAATTGTTGTGAGGACTGATAAAAGAAAACCTGTCGGTATGTTTGATGGCTATTACAGGAGCGAAGACGTTACTAAGAAAGTATGGCATGACGGCATGTACTTTACCGGTGACGTGGCATGGAAAGATGAAGACGGGTATTTTTGGTTTGTAGGAAGGGCAGATGACGTCATTAAGAGTTCCGGATATAAAATCGGGCCTTTTGAAGTTGAAAGTGCTCTTATGGAGCATCCGGCAGTATTGGAATGCGCCATAACTGGAGTACCCGATCCCATAAGAGGACAAGTTGTAAAAGCTACAGTAGTATTGACAAAAAATTATACTCCAAGCGATGAGTTGGTAAAAGAGCTCCAGGACCATGTAAAAAAGGTTACGGCACCATACAAATACCCAAGGATTATCGAATTTGTTGACGAGCTTCCCAAAACAATCAGCGGAAAAATCCGCAGGGTGCAAATCAGGGAACAGGATAAGAACAAAAACTAAGAGGTTGACATATAAAAAGAGTGATGCCCCATGCACCACTCTTTCTTTTTGCAATCAGCCTGCAATTTCTGCTTCTGTGAGTCTGGTAAGCAGCTCATTGCTTCTTTCGATAAACTTTGTCATCATATCCGGTTCAAGCGGTTTATGGCTCATAACTGCCAGATCATAAACATGGCGGCATATCATGCGGACATCATCCGCTTTATCCCCCTTCTTATAAAGCTTGAGAATGGATTTTATAAGGCTGTTGTTTCTGTTCAGTACCAGCGTCTCTTCCTTGGGGAACATGTTGACCATATCGTTTCTTCCGAATATCCTGCTCATGTCCTGCAGCCTTCTCGATTCTTCTGCAAGAAGTATTATTCCAGGCACGTTGGGCATTTTAAGGGCTTCAACTTTTATCTTCAGCTTATCATCGTCCATGGCTTCCCTGAAGAGTTTCTCCAGGGCTTTATCATCTTCTTCATTGCCCTTTTGCCCTTCGCCGGCCTCCTTCAAACTGTCGGACAAATCAGCGTCAACCCTGCTGAATTTAATGCCTTTATTATTATTTTCTAGGAACTGTATAAAGTGCGTATCGATGAGTGTATTAAGCAGTACCGCATCAAGATTGTTATCCTTGAACAATTTAATATACTGTGCCTGCTGCCTTTCATCGGTTACATAATACACAACATCCTTATGCTTGTCCTTGCAACGTTCCAGATAATCCTTCAGGGTTACGTATTCACCGTTTATTGTTTTGAATATGATTATATCCTTCACCCTGTCGTAAAATTTCTCTTCACGAATACAGCCGTACTTGACAAAAGGATTTATGTCATCCCAGTACTTGTTGTAATTTTCCCTCTCATTTTCAAACAGGGATATGAGCTTGTCTGCAACTTTCTTTGTTATATGGTTCGATAATTTTTTTACGTAGCCGTCATTTTGCAGGAAGCTGCGTGAAACATTCAGAGGAAGGTCCGGGCAATCAATGGTCCCCTTTAAGAGCATCAGAAATTCCGGTATAACTTCCTTTATGTTGTCAGCAACAAAAACCTGATTACAGTAAAGCTTTATCCGACCTTCTATTGTCTCAAATTCATGCTTTAACTTGGGAAAATACAGTATCCCTTTCAAGTTAAAGGGATAATCCATGTTCAGATGTACCCAGAACAGGGGATCCTCAAAATCAAAAAATACTTTTTTATAGAACTCCTTGTATTCTTCATCCGTACAATCTTTAGGCTTTTTAAGCCACAGAGGGTTGGTATCGTTCAGGGGCTTTGCCTCTTCTGCTCCGGCCTCCTTTTTGTCATCCTTCTTTCCTGCAGCGTTTTCAAGATAAATCTCATAGGGCATGAAATAACAGTATTTGAACAGGAGCTCCCTCATCTTATATTCTTCCAAAAATTCAATACTGTCTTCCGAGATATAAAGGGTAACCGTTGTTCCACGCTCAGTACGGTCAGAACTCTCCATCTCGTATTCAGTACCGCCGGAGCTTATCCATCTTACGGCTTCCGCGCCTTCCTGCCATGAAAGGGTGTCAATCTGGACTTTGTCTGCCACCATAAACGCAGAATAAAATCCAAGACCGAAATGTCCGATTATTTGATTTCCTTCATCAAATTTGTCCTTATATTTTTCAATAAAATCCTGGGCACCGGAAAAGGCTATTTGATTAATATACTTTTTTACTTCTTCTCCGGTCATCCCTATTCCGTTATCTATAACCTTAATGGTCTTATTGTCCTTATTTACCACTACCTTTATGTAATACTTTGTATTATCATCCGCTTTTGCTTCACCTATCGTTACAAGTTTTTTAAACTTGCTTATGGCATCACTGGCGTTGGAAACCAGCTCCCTTATAAAAATATCCTTGTCAGAATAAAGCCACTTCTTGATTATAGGCAATATATTTTCCGTATGAATGGAAATATTACCTCTTTCAGCAACCATTTCCGATCCTTCCCTTTAATAATTTTAATATTGCATGGCAAAAGAGCGCGATTTATCTACCTTCTGCCACGCATACATATATATTACAACCTTGATAAATTGCTTGTCAAGAATAAATTAGCACTCTCTTTTGAAGAGTGCTAACATGGTAATATTTGTTATACTTTCTTGCAATCAGGGCAAATACCGTAAACTTCAAGCTTGTGCCCCGTTATATCAAATTGTGTTTCCCTGCTTATTTCACTTTCAAGCCTTTTAATCGGGCAATCATCTATTTCTACCATCCTGTGGCAATACATGCATATCAGGTGGTGCTTGTGGCCGTTTCTTACCAGCGTAAACAAGGCTTTACCGTTATTGATGGCTGTTCTGTCCACAAGCCGGTTGTTCTCCAAAAGTTCCAGTATTCTGTAAACAGTTGAAAGGCTTGCAGAGCGGCCGGACTCTTTCATGCTCAGGTATATGTCTTCTGCCGAAAGAGGTGTCCTGGCATTTTCAAGTATTTCCACGACGGCTGCCCTTGATTTTGTATTTTTGTATCCCCGCCTTGAAATTATGTTTCCTTTTTCAGATTTATTTTCAGGTTTGTTAGTCATTTTACACATCCTTATTTCCTGTATAATCCGTATGGCTGTATGTACCGGCAATACGCATCTTTTGGTGTGCCCTTTACATTATACTATATTATGCAAGTATGAACAATAAATCATGTAATATTATGTTAATATTGGGCAGGATTTATTTATTAAGAGTAGAAATAAATTATTATTAAAAAACAAAAATATTGCTTATCGAATATACATATTGTCCCGGATGATAAAATTACTTCCACAGGAATAAAAATAAAATCATAATAAAATAATTTGCAATATAAAAAGAAAAGGGATTAAAATGAAATATACAGAAGATTATTTGATTTCCGGAGACAGAAAAAAACTGTTTTTATGTGAATGGAAGGCAGACGAACCCTCAAAAGGCGTTGTTTGCCTTATTCACGGTCTTGGAGAACACTGCGGGCGCTACACCCATGTAGCGGCAAAATTAGCAGAAGCCGGGTATTCAGTTATTGCATTAGACCTGCCCGGTCATGGCAAATCCCAGGGTAAAAGGGGACATATCCGTTCATATAAAATACTGCAGCAAGATATCGGCATGCTTATAGGTGAGGCTGCCAGACGGTATCCTAACATTCCCTGCTATTTATACGGCCACAGCCTCGGAGGAAATCTCGTGCTAAATTATGCATTCAGCAATGACCCCCGCCTCGCAGGCATTATATCCACAAGCCCATGGCTTAAACTTGCCATCAGGCCAAAGGGTTTGAAAATGCTTATAGGAAAAATTCTTGATAAAATATGGCCTTCCTTTACAAGATCCAGCGGGCTTAAAACAAAAGGCCTCTCCCATAGGCCTGAAGTTGCTGAAAAATATATTTCCGACCCATATGTCCATGACAAGATATCCGTCAGGCTTTTCAACAGTGCAAGCGTACACGGGCTGTTGGCCATTAAGCGCGCTTCCCAATGCAGGCTTCCCATTTTACTGATGCACGGTGGTTCCGATCCCATAACATCTCCCAAAGCCAGCCGGCAGTTTGCAGAAAATGCTGGTACCTGTTGCACATTCAAGGAATGGGAAGGCCTTTATCACGAACTTCACAACGAATACAACGGTGAAGAGGTAATTCAATATATTATAGACTGGATTCAAAATATAACTGACAATATCAAAAATATGACTGGCAATAGCGAAAATTTTCAAAAATAAAATCAGCATCCGCAAAACCTTGCAATAAATAGTTCTGCAGCAATCCTGGCGTCCAATGTGCCGTTTTTTATTGCTATGTCCAGTTCCAGGCTCTGACTTATAGCCTCTTTCAAATCATCCACAGTGAACCTGCGGGCCTGCCTGGATAAT
>JAMOAC010000548.1 GCA_023621975.1 Bacillota bacterium
ATGAGGGCTGTCTAAGTACCTGAAGGGGCAGGATTTTTCTGCAAAAACAGTAGCCTTAGATTTGTAAAGGCGTTAAGCATGATTGAGGTGACAAAGACAAAAACAAAATTCCACCCGGCAATCTATTATAAATGGCAAGATATATAGATTGCCCATGGCTAATTAATCAAAAGCAACCAGTCTTCATAAAATCTCCACAAAAATGTGCTAAATTCAGGGATAAATAATGCACAAGGGTGGTATAACGATGGGCAAATCAAGTTTTGCAAACAGAAATGTGCAAGCAGCACAGAAAGCTCAAAAGAAAACATTTGCAATATTTGGTGTAATTGCATTTCTTGTCATAGGTTTCATTGTCATCAGATTAAGTTCAGGTGGAGCGGCTACAGAAAGAGCTGTATCAGGTGATTTAAAAATACTAAAGAGTGAAATCTCTGAAATTACCAAATTTTACCCATATAAGGCAGGTAAGATAAATATGGAGGTTCTGGCTGTTAAAGCAAGTGACGGAACGATAAGGACGGTATTTAATACGTGTCAGGTATGTTATGACTCCGGAAGAGGTTATTATAAGCAGCAGGGTGACGAATTGATATGCCAGAATTGCGGCAACAGGTTCAAGCTTGACCAGATAGAGCTGATAAAAGGTGGCTGCAATCCGGTTCCTATTATGAAAGAAAATAAAACTGAGGATGACTCACATATTGTAATCTCACAAGAATTCATGGAAGAAAACAAAGGCTTGTTTGCAAATTGGAGAAAGTAGGAGGCGGATGATAATGTTGAGACGTCTAAAAAGGTCAATTAGCAATTTCCTGGAGAAGCTGGCAAAAGAAAATGAAAAATCCTTTGGAAAGGGTACTCCTGACTGTTGTCAGTTAAACCGGCCAGGTAGCAGTAGTAAAAAGTAGGATTTATGTGATCCTAGTGAGGGAGGTAATGTATGGAACGGCGAACAATAAGAAAAGTTCTTCAAATAGATGGCATGACATGTACAAGCTGTGAAATGAGAATTGAGAATGCACTGAAAAAGCTTGACGGAGTGTTGGAAGCAAAGGTCATTTTCAGCAGTTCCAATGTTTACATTACCTACGATGCAAATGCTATAGGGCTGGAACAAATTATTCAAACTATAGAAAAACTGGATTATGTAGTTAAGAATAAACCTGGCGCTGCAAATGTTCCAAAAACAAATATAAAAAAAGCAGAAAATGATAAAATGTCAATCAACCAGCTACTCGGGTTAGGAATCATATTGTTTGCTCTCTACTTTATTATTAAGAATACAGTGGGATTTAATTATATACCGGAGATTAACCAATCAATGGGATATGGAATACTGTTTGTTGTCGGGTTGCTGACTTCATTACATTGTATCGCCATGTGCGGAGGAATAAATCTGTCTCAGTGTGTTTCATATAAAGTAGATAAAGAGAATTCCGGCAAGCTTTCAAAATTAAAACCAGGTTTGCTTTATAACAGCGGCAGAGTTATATCCTATACAATAATCGGAGGTATAGCAGGAGCTTTAGGTTCCAGTATCAGCTTTTCAGGTGCAGCCAAAGGAATTGTGGCTGTTATATCCGGCGTATTCATGGTGATTATGGGGTTAAACATGCTCAACATATCCCCATGGCTCAGGAAATTAAATCCCAGGATGCCTGAAATATTCGGCCATAAAATTCACACTAACAATGGCAGGTATGGACCTTTTTTTGTAGGATTGATCAATGGCTTGATGCCGTGCGGATCGCTTCAGGCAATGCAGATTTATGCTTTAGGTACGGGAAGTTTTGCGGCGGGAGCATTATCCATGTTCATGTTCAGCATTGGAACAGTACCGTTAATGTTTGGACTTGGGACGCTGAGTTCAATTCTGAGCGGAAAATTCACGCATAAGATGATGAAAGTAAGTGCTATGCTGGTAATAGCACTTGGTGTGGTTATGACAAACAGGGGTCTGGCATTATCAGGCTTTTCAATTCCTTATTTAGCATCCGGTCTAAACGCCCGCAATCAGGGCAGCAACGTAGCTACAATACAAAACGGTGTTCAGATAGTTACTACTAGGCTGTCGTCAGGCAGGTATGAGCCGATTACAGTTCAAAAGGGCATACCTGTGAGATGGACCATAAAAGCTCAAAAAGGTGACATAAACGGCTGTAACAACGAAATAATAATACCAAGGTTTAATATAAGCAAAAAACTTGTGGCAGGAGACAATATCATAGAGTTTACCCCTACACAAACCGGTACATTTTCATATAGCTGCTGGATGGGCATGATCAGGAGCAAAATCACTGTAGTTGATGATATTAATAATGTTGATGCATCCGGATCCGGTGGAGACGTTCAAGAATCTGATTACAGGATACCTACTGACAAAATTGCCATAACCAAATTAATGGATTGAAAACATCTTGTTGAGATAAACCTGGCTCACCGGTGAAAGCATACCTGTCGGCAAAAAGGCAGGTGATAAAGTTTATGCGGCAAGTATTAATACTAATGGTATAATTTATATTAAAGCTACCAAGGTAGGCGATAACAGGGCCTTGGCACAAATCATCAAGCTGGTTGAGGATGCCCAGAGCTCAAAGGCTCCCATTGCACATATGGCTGACATTGTATCCGGCCATTTCGTTCCTGTTGTAGTGGCAATAGCAGTGCTTGCTTTTGCAGGTTGGCTAATTGCAGGCAAGACATTGGTATTTGCGCTTACAATATTTATTTCAGTACTGGATCAGGTTTTTATGATATCGCCAATGCAGGAGGATTACCATGAACAATATGCAAAAGAAAATACTGATTGTGGATGACGAGATGAAAATAGTTGAGGTTGTGAAATCATATCTTGAAAACAATGGGTATACAGTATGTGAAGCATATAATGGCAAAGAAGCCCTGGATAAGTTCGAAAAGGAGAATCCTGCACTTGTTATTCTGGATTTAATGCTTCCGGATATGACAGGTGAGGAAATTTGCCAGGCTTTAAGGATGAAATCAAGAGTACCTATTATAATGCTTACAGCCAAGGTTGAAGAAGAGGATGTTTTAAGAGGCCTGAAAATAGGAGCAGATGATTATGTTACAAAACCCTTCAGTCCAAGGCAACTGGTAGCAAGAGTCGAAGCAGTATTGAGAAGGTCAAGTGATGCATTGGTTCCATTGTCAAGCCTTTTATCGTTTAACAACGGTGAACTGGTTATCGATACTTCAAAATACGAGGTAAAAAGAGATGGGAAAGTAGTCAATTTGACTCCGAATGAATATAAAATTCTGATAACGATGGTTAAGTATCCCGGTAAGACCTTCACCAGGGAAGAATTGATATATATGGCCTTGGGGGAGGACTTCGACGGATATGACAGAACAATTGATACTCATATAAAAAACATCAGGCAAAAAATTGAATCCGACCCTAAAAGCCCCAAATACATTTTGACTGTTTACGGAATAGGATACCGGTTTGGTGGTGTATAGAGGTATATGGAAAGGTGATTGTGTCATGAAATTCAGTTTGAGGACAAAGCTGTCGCTGTCTTACGTTTCCATAGTTCTTTTTTCCGTGCTTTTGATCAGTGTTATAACGAACCTGTTGCTGGATAAGCATTTTAAGGATTACATCACAGAAAACCAGGAACGAAAGAACAAAGAAATTGTTTTTCAGGTCAGCCAGCTATACGAAACCGGTGGTAAGTGGCATACGGAAGCTATTGAGAACATATGCGTTAATGCTTTGAAGCAAGGAATGATAATAAAGGTGGTAGATTCCTCGGATAAGATCATATGGGATGCAAGGAATCATGATAATGCACAGTGCGAGCGGATGCTGGCACATATAGCAGAGAACATGAGCAGCCGTTATCCCAACTGGGAGGGAAAATATGTAGAAAATGTGTACCCTGTTACAAGTAAACTGAGTAAAGTCGGAAAAGTTGTAATTGGCCATTATGGCCCATATTACTTTAATGACAGTGATCTGGAGTTTATAAACGCAATCAACAGGCTGCTTATAGTAGTAGGCTTGTTTTCCCTCGTTTTATCCTTCCTCCTGGGTTCGGTCATGGCAAGAAGGCTAAGTATGCCCATTTCAAGGGTTATTACTACAGCTCATATGATTTCGAAAGGATATTTTGACGACAGGATAACCGAACCATCCAGCACAAAGGAGATAGCTCAGCTTACTGAAACTATAAATAACCTTGCAGAAACTTTGGAAAACCAGGAAGCCTTAAGAAAAAGGCTCACAGCGGATGTGGCACATGAGTTGAGAACTCCTCTGGCTACATTGCAAAGCCACATGGAAGCAATGATAGACGGTATTTGGGAGCCTGATACCGAAAGGCTCAAAAGCTGCCACGAAGAAATTATGAGAATAAACAGGCTGGTAGGAGATCTGGAAAAGTTAGCGAAATATGAAGGAGAAAACCTGATTCTTACGAAAACGACCTTTGATATTTCTGAGCTTATCAGGCATATTATCCGGAATTTTGAATCCGACTTTGCCGGTAAGAATATAGATGTTGAGTTTATTGGTGAAAAAGAGATAGTGAATGCTGACAAGGATAAAATAAGCCAGGTAATAATAAATCTGCTGTCAAATGCCCTGAAATATACCCAGCAAGGGGGTGTAGTGCAGGTTATTGTAAAAGGTGACGATAGTGCTACTGAAATAACTGTTAAAGATACCGGGTCAGGAATCCCTCCGGAGGACTTACCCCATATTTTTGAACGTTTCTACCGTGCAGACAAATCAAGGAACAGGCTGACCGGAGGTGCCGGGATTGGCCTTACAATTGCAAAAGCAATAATTGATGCACACAAGGGGAAGATTCAGGTAAGGAGCAAAGTCGATGAAGGGACGGAATTTATTATATCATTGCCAAAGACTTAGCCGATTTAACTGCTTTGCTCGTCCTTGCTTTCCTGCATGCCTTGTTCCTCTTTGCCTTTCTCAAGTGCCTTTTCAAGCGATTCAATGTTGGACAGGGCTACACGCCCTTTTATATCCGTAAGATACTGATTTTTTTCCTTAATCACTTTTTCCAGTTCATATATGGAGAAATCCAGCTTGCCGGAATCCTCATCATTATCCTTGGGAATGGTGTTCTTAAATAATGACCAGGAATCTTTAAGATTGTTTATATCAGCATTTGCCTGTTCCCAGTTGCCGGTCATGGCATTAAGTATTGCGTTGCGTGAATAATGCTTAATTCTTTTTATTTCCGGCGATGTAGGGGTCCTGTAAAGGGAATAAAAGTCAGGTATATGGGCATAAAGTCGGCTGGCAGCCATAAGGGTGTTTATTTTGTCTTTTTTGACTGCCGTATCGGTAAGGCTGTTCAGCGCATTGCTGAAACCGTCTATTAGCTCCCTGTTGGCACCCTTTTTTGCTGCCTCAGGCATATAACTGCTCCATTTGTAGTGCATGTTGTTGATAATGTCAGTTACTTCCTTCCAGGGGTCACGTTTCTGCTGGGATTTTTGTTGTTGAGACTGATTCTGCTTGTCCTGGCCTTTTTGTCCGCCCTGGGATTCATTTCCTCCACCGCCTTGCTCTCCTTCACTTTCCTTGCTTTCCCCTTGAGAGCTGTCACTGCCTTCCTGGGATTCCTGGGTGCCTTCACCTTCGCTGCCTTTTTTTTCTTCATCTTCTTTCTTTGCCGACGGTCCTTCCAGTTTCTTGATTATTTTTTCAATATTTTCTTCGAGTTCGCTAAGTTCCTTTGGTATTTCTTCAGAGCTCTGCTCCTCTTCCTGTGACTGCTGTTCCATCTTCGGCTGTTCGGATTTTTGGCCGCAGCCGCTTAAAACAAATATAATAACTCCCATTAATATGAAAAATTTTTTTGTGAATTCATTCTTCATATATTTGTACTGCATTAAAAGCATTCCTCCAATTTATAATCAGGCACTTTGCCTTTGCTTCAGTTTTTTATTCTTTCGTATAATTATTATTCCTTGTTATTCTTCAATAAATACCGCATATTGATGTTGTGCAAATAGCGATGTTATACAGAGAATGAAATTTTTACATAAAGGTTTTTCGCGATTTATGTCAAATATATTAGCTAAGCTGGATTATTTCATTTGGCAAATACAAAATATTCTAATTATTACAATAATAGGAGGACAAAAATGAAAGTTGTTGTCAATTTGTGGTCAAACAGGGAAGGGGAAATA
This sequence comes from Bacillota bacterium, assembly GCA_023621975.1. The sequence continues at coordinate 6,187 of JAMOAC010000548.1, forward strand.
AAGAAGTTTCTTGAAAGCTATTATGAAAAAGAAATAAATATGGACAGTAGTGTAATGAAATGGATTTATGCGTACAGCAATCCTCTTGAGGCTGTTGATATCATCAGCGCTGTGGTGGATAACAGTGACAAATATAAAATTGCAGTATGCATACAGGCGGATGAGGA
>JAMOAC010000504.1 GCA_023621975.1 Bacillota bacterium
CCACTACATTTTCGATATATTGTTTTTTGAATTTAGTATTATTGAGGAATTAATATTGTACAGAATTATTCAATTCTTACAGTTTATTTGGCATTTCTAAAATAATATAGATAAATTAAGAAAAAATTATAAAAATGGGACCAGGCAATTTCCAGGCTGTTTTTTGAAGTACAGGTTTAAAAATGTGGTAAAGGAGTGAGGGTATGTTTAAATGTGGTAAATTTTTCAGATTCAGACCAAGTTTATGTACTAGAATCTTTAGCAGTAACGCTTTGTCAACATTGTTGATATGCTGCTTTCTGGTATCGTGTTTTGCTGTCTTTGGACGGGCAGATGTAGATGCAACGGGATACGTTTCAGAAAAGGACATAACTCCAGGCACAATTATTGAGCCTGCCATTAATGACATGACTGTATACCCACACCCCTGTACACCTGATTCTGCTGAACCGGAAAAGATGATTGCAACAGGAATTGCTGCTTCAAACAGCAATAGTATTATTTCAACACAAATTGGCAATTATTTGCTTGACTATACTTTCAATGATGACATTGATGGTTCTCCACCTGCTGGCTGGACAATCAACAATTCAGGAGGCCCTGTTACTGTTGAACCTGTTCCAAGCTCATCAGAAAAGAGCATGAAGTTGTACAAAGCAACTCCAAATTCCGGATATTCTGCAGGATATAAAACCTATTCAGCCCAAAGCTCAGGTATCGTAACATATGATACATGGGTAATGACACCGGAAATATATAGTGATAAATATATAATGGCAAGAAATTTTGAGGAGGATAAAATTGCTGCAACTATTGCCTTTTCAAATGGTTACATTAAAGCCGGAAGCACGAATGTTCAGCAGTTTGTGGCAAATCAATGGTACCATATTGTTGCTGATTTTGATATAAGCTCAAAAACATACACTCTCTATGTTGACGGGGTAAACAGAGGTGTTTACAATTTCCAGGACAGCTCAGTCACCAATCTTGGAGAGGTCCTTTTCACTATTTCACCCGGCTGCTACGGTACGTTCTATATAAGTGACATTAAAATAAGCAAAAAGATAGTAACAAATCGTTACAGTATAGGACTTGCGTATTTTACACGCTGGAATCCGGTATTTGCCAGCATGCATCCTACGGCAAAATTATATGGAAGAATAAATGACTGGTTTGGAGGTGTAAGAGATCACATTACACAAGCGGGCCCATGGGGTAACGGACCGATAGCAGACAGGGAGCCTTTGCTTGGATGGTATAATGACTTGAACCAAAGTACGATTGATCAGCATATTCTGCAAGCCGCCAGCCGTGGCATTGATTTCTTCATGTTTTATTATTACTGGAAGGAAGGTGGCGGAGGTGAGAGAGCCGGGCAAAATATATATAACTACTTGAATTCTGATTATAAAGACCTTATAAAGTTTAGCCTGATGTTCTGTTCCGATAGCCCATGGCCTTCCAGTGACTGGGATAATTATATAATTCCCAGGATCGTAAGCTTTATGCAGGACCCCCAGTACAAGAGAACCCCTGACGGAAGACCTATATTATGCATTTTTGGGGAATTACTGTCTCATTTTAATAATAGTGAATCACAAGTAAAAGCTGCACTTGACAGGCTAAGGACTGCTGCACAAAATGCCGGACTGCCTGAACCTCTGATCCTCTCGCCGGGAATTGGCGATGAGCAATCATGGATACGTCAGGGATTTGATGGAATGGCACCTTTAAATCTGGCAGGTATCGGATTGTTCGACAATGAATATACACCTGAGGATTATTCGGTATATCCTGACGCATGGGTGGACTATGTAAATCAACATTATGAAGATTATCTGTTTATACCAGGACAGGCGGCAGCATTCGACAGCAGGGGCTGGGCAGGAGTGAGTTCTTCAGCACAGGAAAGTGAGAGATATGTTTATACAGAGCCCAATCCTGACAAATTCAGGGTTCATTTAAATAATGTGAAGGATTACCTGGATACACATCCTGAATCCATGAATATCGCAATATTTTATGCATGGAACGAACTTGGTGAAGGAGGGACTATCGAACCTACTACTCTTTACGGTTATGGCTATCTGAACGCACTGCAGGAAGTGTTTGAACTTGATAACAGCAATTATAAAAACAGGGTGGTAGCAGATGGGTTGGTGGATCTTGATCCTGATCTGAGACTTGAAGTAATACCGGAACACCCCATAGCTACTGTCAATCAACTTCTTAAAGTAAAGATTAAAGTTACCAATAAAAATCCCGTGCAGATATACTCCGGCAATGTCAGCATAAGTACAGTCGGATGTGAAATTGTCTCATCAACAGATACTAACATATCAGGTCTTGCTCCGGGGGCCAGAAAGGATGTAGAGTATACTATCAGGGTATTGAATGGGCCATACTGGCAAAAACAGCAGATAACAGTGACGGCAAATTATAACGTTTCAGGGCAGCAGAAAAATATCAGCTCATCTTCATTCATAGTAAGGGTACCTGAAGTAAACGGAGTAATTGAACCCGTATTCAAACCGGTGACAGCCGGGGATAGTTTTGACATTACCGTCAGGATTAGAAATTATACCTTCCAGTCAAGGCAGGCAACATATCAAATTACCGTTCCGCCGGGCTGGAGTATTATTGGACCTGAAAATGGAACGGTTACATTGGACGGGTATTCACAGGGACCGGAATGGAACAGAACCAGGAAAACGATCCATAGCATCAGGATTCCTTCAAATGCCGATGAAGGGATATATACAATTAATTTATATACAGATTCATCCGGAGTGCAGACGCAATCGTCTGTAAACATCAGAGTCAGCAATGCAATATACAATTCCAGCTTTGAACAGGATGAAGACAGTGACGGAGTGGCAGATGTCTGGTCGGTCGCAGGAGATCCGGTGTTAAGTCTTTCTAATGACAGGGTAGACGGAAATAAATCACAGAAGATCCAGGCAAATGGAATAATAAAAGGCATCTATCAGGAATGGACGCAGATCGAACCGGGGAGGAACTATATAGCTGAGGCATGGATAAAGGTGGAATCGGGCGCCTTGCGCTTCTGCAACGTAGAAGCCACCTCTGATTTAGAATGGCTGGGTGAAAATGCACAGGTCATAGCCTATCTTTCAGGTTGGCAAAAGTATACGCTGAACATAACTCCATTGCCCAATTCAGGGAATATTGGCCTCCGTTTCGATTCGCTTGCAGGTGGAAGTACTGTTGCATATGTTGACAAGGTGGTACTGAAGCCTGAATCAAAAATTGCAAAAGCCTGGGAGTTCAATACGGCAGGTGCTTTGGAGGGGTGGGCCGGTAATCAGCACATAAGCGGTTTAACTGCAAACGGTTCAAGCCTTGCTGGAAATATCGCAGGTATTGACCCGGCACTTACATCAGATGATAATCTTGGGTGTGATATAACAAGCAATAAGTTAATTATTATAAGGATGAAAAATAATACTTCAAGCAAGTGGGGCCAGATTTATTTCACCACGACTACAGATACAGCCTGGAATGAGGATAAACATATCGATTTCCCTATAATACCCAATGATTCGGGCTATACCGAATACATTATAGATATGTCACAATTGCCGTCAAAATGGACGGGAACACTGAAGCAGCTGAGGATAGACCCATGTATAGGTGTAACATCGGGCTCATTCAGCATTGACTATGTAGTGATAGCAAAAAAATGAAGCTGCCGGATAGATATAAAATGTGCCGTGAAGTAGTGCCTTCGAGGCAGTGAAAATTCCTTCCGTAACATCATGGATTATGAGCTGACACAGCAACTTGAATAATTTCAAAAAACTGTTATTAATAGCCGGAGGTTATAATTAACCTCCGGTTTACTTATTGTACAGTTTTGGTACAAAAATACAACTCTGTTTTACAGTTTATGATCATTATTACAACTGCAATATGCAGAATTCTTCAAAACTTACAGTTAAATAAATTTGAAATTGACGTTATAGTTAATTTACAGATAAAACAACAAGAAATCTGTTGTTCTGCCGCAACAAAAACTAAAAATATTAAAAAGAAGGGGTGAGGGTATGTTAAAGGACAACAAATTGTTCAGGCCGAGTGTGTCCGCTTCGGGTATTAGCCGTATTTCATTGTCATATTTGTTGACCTGCTGCTTGCTTGTAATTTGCCTGGTTATATTTATACCGGCAGATGTAGATGCAGTGGGATACATTCCGGACAAGGATATAACTGCAGACGACATCATTGCGACTGATATTAATGACATGATAGTATATCCCCATTTTGGCACCCCTGCTTTTGTAGAACCTGGACAACAGATCACAGCTGAACTTGCAGCTTCTGCCAGTTATGGCACATCGGGGTGGAGCGCATGGATAGAAAATGACCTGAGGAAATGGGACTGCACAGTCGGTACGGTTGAATACGGCGCCAATAAGATTTACCTGGACTCGAAAACCGGTTACCGAATAAATGTTACAATTCCCTCTGATGCATCACCTGAACTTTGCACCCTGGTTTTGAAGCATAGTTCAGGTAAAACATGGAAGGCACCGATGTCTGTAAGCGTTGTACCTGAACTAGATACCAGTTTTTACACGATGAATGTAACCGATACTCACTTCTTCAGGTATGGAGGAAGCTCTGTAAGCGGGCAAAATGATGGCAAATCCATTGGATTGATGGCCAAAGTGGCTACTCTTGCAGGAGTGCGTTTCTTTTCACATACCGGTGACGTCCATCTTGGAGGCAATCACAGCAGAGCTGTTGGGATAAGAGATTTTATGATACAGCCTATAGTACAAATGGGAAGAGTTCCATTTATTATGGCTGAGGGCAATCATGAATATGATATATATGTAAGCCCTAAGCCGTCTCTTACTGAAGGCGATCGTACAGGTGACTATGATGCAAGTGTTGGAGACAGATACTTTGGAATGAGAAGCCAGATAATTGGAATGGGAAGCTTTGCTGTTGTCAAGCATTTCTTCGGTGCTTATTATGGAGACATACCATTAAGAAATAACATTACTGCAAAGTGGAATGAAGTATTCGCAAGCGGCAGCCCTTACACATATCGTCTGCTTTTACAACATACCCACGATTCAATAACAGCATTATTCTATGAGGGAAATAACCCGCCACCCATTGCTCCGAATCCTCATCTTATATTGAAAGGACATAACCATGTATGGAGATGCGAACAATCAAGCCCATACTATGTTCTTTCATTAGGCGGCGGAGACAGTTCCAGCTATGGCGCTTGCACATTCCTGAACTTCAACTTTAACGGTTCAACCTGGTCCTGTCCGCAGGCTACGCCGTTATTTGGACCTGCCAACAAGTACAATACCATTATTGACTGCAGGGACGGCTATGATATCACGGCTCTCAGGGACAGCTATTCAAATCCGAACGACGGTACTGCATCCAATAATACATGTACAATCATCAATGATATTAATTTCAATTTCTATGACGGAAGAGTACGTTTTCTGATGCAGCAGGGCTCATATACCGTATCCGGCGGTACAATACTGAAAACATATGACTACGAGGAGGCAGACGGAAGCTGGCATACGGCTGTCCTTGTAAAAGTAAATATACCTGCAAGTTCAAGTACAACCGTAACCATAAACAAGATCGGTGGACCTGGTGATTACCTGCTTGATTCTACCTTCAACAGTGATACAATTGGTTCGCCGCCTGCAGGCTGGACAATTAACAATTCGGGTGGTCCTGTTACTGTTGAGGCTATACCAAGTGCATCAGACAGGAGTATGAAGCTGTATAAGGCTACGGCGGAATCAGGGTATTCTGCAGGATACAAAACCTTTACAGCTCAAACTTCCGGTATTGTAAGATATGATACATGGGTAATGACACCGGAAATATACAGTGATAAATATATAATGGCAAGAAATTTCGAAGAGAATAAAATTGCCGCGACCATTGCCTTTTCAAATGGTTACATTAAAGCCGGAAGTACGAGTGTTCAGCAATTTGTGGCAGGCCAGTGGTATCATATTGTGATTGATCTGGATGTAGGCTCAAAGACATACACTCTCTATGTTGACGGGGTAAACAGAGGTGTTTACAATTTCCAGGACAGCTCAGTTACCAATATCGGAGAAGTACTATTTACTATTTCACCCGGCTGCTACGGTACGTTTTATATAAACGACATTAAAATTAAAAAGATTGGTACAATCATAAAGAGCTGGGAGTTTAATAATGCCGGCGATACGGAAGGATGGTCAGGCAATTGGCATGTTGGCAACCTGGTGGCCAATGGATCATATCTGAACGGAAATATCACAGGTATTGACCCGGCATTGACATCA
>JAMOAC010000308.1 GCA_023621975.1 Bacillota bacterium
TCTTCTATAAGGTTCAGCTTTTCTTTATCGGTCATACAAAAAACCCCTTTCCGTCAGATGATAATAAAAATGTTTACATAATAAAATATGTTGTTAAAAGAGTAATTGTGAGGATTTTTTTGGATTACATAATCTTTCTTCCTGATATGCAAATGAAACTTGAAAATATCGATTATTTGCCTGTTTGTACAATAAAAACAGGCAATTATATTTACATAATATAGCAATATATTTTAATAGCATAACAAACAATTTACATAACACGATAAACATAACATTCATTACTGAAGCTGAGCCTTGCATCCATCCACCAGCTCATCCCTTATTTTTGTCAAAAGCCCTTCCATATCAGACCTTTGGACAGAGCCTTTGTAGTAACCGACTCCCAGCGTAATTACACCGTTATAAGTGCTGGCAACAAGCAGGATACCTGGTGCGCGTACAACAGGAGGAATGATGTAAGCGTCGGTTACAGCATTTTCACCAAAATATAAGGGAGATTTTGAGATAAAGCCGAAGTTTGACAATATGGGACAGCATTTGTCAAAAACATTAACAGGATTTTCTGATATTAAGTTAATTAATTGTGATTCTGCTTTAAAAAAAGCACAAATGTGGTGGAAATTCATGCTTTCTATGACTTCTCCCCATTTAAGGCCCCTAATGCTCGGACGTCCCTTTTTTACCTCCGATGTCAATGCCACTATCCTGGACAGGGTTTCTTCAAAGGCCTCGTCAGGCTTCCTGTCCAGTCTTATTACAACTCCGCCTGATAAGTTTCTGATTGCCCCTGCCTTTTTGTCAGGAAGAAATTTGCGCAAATCAATGGTAAGAGGAATGTCCATGGGTACGTCGTAGGGCGGATCGGATATTTCAAACATTGCCCTGAAAAGCGCGGTCAGGATCAAATCGTTGATTGTTGCCCCTTTATCTTTCCCATATCTTTTCATTATATCCAGATAACCGTCGGGCAGCCTGCATGTCACAAATTCAGTTACACCAACCTGGCTTTTCAGCCACGGAAATTTCCATGTGGGCATTGCAGTTTGTGTGGAAAGGTCCCACGACGGTGCGGGATTTTCCTTAAGGGCGTTTAGCAGCCTGTAATAATCATTTTTATCCCTCTTGCTGGGATTTGGAACAAAGCCGTCATCCCTGCTGTTAATGCGGCAATAAATATCTGAAAGAAGGTGGATGTATTCTCTGGAACCCGCTGCGTCACAGCATACATGGCAAATTTTCAACCCCAGGATATCGGCTTCTTTTGAACGTATGAGCTTTACCTTGACCATCGGCCCGTTATCTATATCCAAAGGGCTTTCGAGAAACTTCTCAACAGCTTCGTCGGCATTATCAGTTTCCTCATATGAGCAAAATTCTACATTATCAATGTCATCATAGCGCTTCCAATAGGGCTTGCTTTTCTTAACAAATCTGCATCCTAAAACCGGTTCGGCATCGACCGACAATCTGACCGCTTTTTTTAATTTTTCGAAGTCAAGCCTTCCGTCAAGCTTCATTATGGCCTGGATCTGGTAATTTGCCATATCGTAGCGGGCAACATAATTGCATATGTCGTGTGCATCGGCAGGTATAATATCTGAAGTGTCTGTAGTATTTTTTCGGTTAATTTTGCATAAGTTGCCGTAATTGGCAAAGGCCTTGTTGATATTTTTATAAAAATCGGAAACATCTAATTTATTCTTCATATTACTCTTCATATCAACCGCTCCATGTAAGTCAGGTTTTAAAGCATATTATGTCAAGACAGCAATATTTACATAATGCAAACATTTTTCTTAATGCAAACATTTACATAATGCAAATTTACATGGTGCAAAACATTTACATAATGCAAAGAATTGTAAAAGTTACTTCTTGTGCCGGCTGATTGATAATGGCAATACAAACGGCGCCTGCTTTGAAGCTCCCGAAGCAGATCATGATTTGCAAAAAGTCGGCACAATGAAATAAATTAATCAAGTAATACTATATTATGTAATCCTGTGTATAAATGTTACAAAACACTATGTAAACAATTAATGCTTGGGGAATTAGTTAAGATGTTGAATTATGATGTCGGAATTTAACGAGTTAAATTTATTAACCACATTATTGACTAACGGTCAGTCAAATAATATAATATATAAAATAAAGCTTGATGGAAAATGATTATATTTTTGCCAGGCTTGCCATAATAAGTCATGGCCTGGGTAGCGAAATAACCAGCTATAAAATTGTATTAATCATATGTTACTTGTAATTATTTTTTAGTAGAGGTGAATTATGGGCTATGGGCTACATTGAATTAAACAATGTTTATAAAAGATATAAAATGGGTGAAGTAACGATTAATGCTCTAAACGGCGTAAGCTTTTCCATAGAGAAGGGTGAATTTGCCGTTGTTGTCGGCCCTTCCGGAGCGGGGAAGACAACAGCGCTCAATATACTTGGTGGTATGGATTCGCTTGATGAAGGGACCGTCATTGTAGGTGGAAGGAATATAAGCGAATATACGGACAAAATGCTGACGGAATACCGCAGATATGACATCGGCTTTGTTTTTCAATTTTACAATCTGGTACAGAATCTTACGGCAAAAGAGAATGTTGAGCTTGCAGCCCAAATTTGCAAGGACCCGATGGATGCCGAAACGGTCCTTGAAATGGTAGGGCTGAAGGACAGGATGAACAATTTTCCTTCACAGCTTTCAGGTGGAGAGCAGCAGAGAGTTGCCATAGCCAGAGCGCTTGCCAAAAGGCCAAAGCTTTTGCTATGCGACGAACCGACAGGAGCCCTGGATTACCAGACGGGAAAATCAGTCCTGAAGTTATTGTATGATACTTGTAAATCTACCGGCACTACAGTGGTCATGATTACCCACAATTCAGCATTGGCAGATATGGCTGATAAAGTCATAAAAATGAAAAACGGTCGGGTTACGGATATAAGAATAAATGAAAATCCCATTCCCGTTGAAAGGATTGAATGGTGATGAGAAAAAAATCCTTTTTTATAGGGCTTTTCAGGACAATTTATAAAAGTATCACAAGATTTTTGTCCATACTGATTATAATTGCAATAGGAGCAGGTTTTTATGCTGGCATTAATGCAACAGAGCCTGACATGATAATTTCTGCCGATAAATATTACAAGGAAAAAAAACTTTCAGATTTCAGGATTGTGTCTCCCCTGGGGTTTAGTGAAGAGGACATCCTAAATGTAAAGGAAACGGAAGGTGTTGGGAAGGTACAGGAAGGTTATTCCAAGGACTTCTTTTTCACCGATGATAAAGAGGAAACTTCAATTGTAAGGGTTTTCAGCTATAACAGCAAACATTATGAAGACGGCGAAGGATTGAATATACCGGTTGTAGTAGAAGGAAGAATGCCTGAAAAATCAGGTGAAATAGCTGTGGATAAAGGTACGAAAACATTCCGCGAGCTGAGGATTGGCAGTGAAATTGTACTTTCAGTCTCCGACAAAGAAAAAATAAATGATTATCTCAAAACTGACACCTTTACTGTTGTAGGCATTATACAATCCCCCTTGTACATAGATTTTGAAAGAGGGCAAACAAATATTGGGGACGGTTCTATAGATTTTTTCGCATATATCTGTGAAGATGACTTTGCAATGGACAATTATACCGATCTTTTTATCAGCACTGCAGAGTCGGAAAATTTTGTTGCGTACTCATCCGAATATAATGAGCATCTGGCGCCCATTCAAAGTTCACTTGAAAAGTTGGGTACTGAGGCAATGACGGCTAAAATACAGGAGTCCAGGGAAGAACTGGAAAAAGGACGCAAGGAGCTTGAAGACAACAGGAAAGAAGCGGAAAGTGAACTGGCTGAAGCGGAAAAAGAGCTGCTGGATGCTGAAAGAGAGATTGAGGCCAATGAAAAAGAGCTAAATCGCAATGAACAAAAATACACCCGCGAGATCGAGGAACAGAGGAAGCAGTTGCAGAAAGGCAAAGAAGAACTGAGAAAGGGAAAAGCCTTATATGAAGAAAATTATAACAAATGGCTTGCAGGATATAAAGAATACCAAAAGGGCGTGGAGGAACTTGACAAGGCCAGGGCACAGCTGGATGAAGCCGGACCTTCTATAAAACAAATGGAAGCGGGACTGCCTGAAATAAAAAAACAACTGGATGACAGCCGGGCACAGCTGAACTTGCTTAATCAGTCAATTCAAGGGCTCGAAGAGATCAATGAGAATTTGTCTTCCAATCCGCCAAAAAGCAGAGAAGAATATGACAGGCTCCTTGACAATATCAGGGCCTGTTCACCGGAAGCTGCCGGCTTTATTGCCAGCACAGTGAAATATGGTGATGATAATTTTGTGCTTGGCTTGAAAACTGCTTTGGGTAGCATTATAGCTCAAATGAAATCGGAATATTCGAACGGAGAAAAGAAATATCAGGAGGGTTTGTCCCAGTACGAAAAAGGCATTGAAGCCATAAATGAGTATAATGAAGGAATGGCGGCATATAAAGCCGAAAGACAAAAGCTGGATGCCGTAAAATCTACTCTTGATAACGGCAAAATTGAACTTGACAAGGCAAAGGCGGAACTGGAAAAAAGAGAAGCTGAAATACTTGAAGGTGAAAAAGCTTTGGCAGAAGCCACGCAGAAGATTGAAAAGCAATTGAAGGAAGGACGCGAGAAGCTGGAACAGGCCAGAAAAGAGCTGGCTGACGGTTGGAAAACCTACGAAGAGAAGAAGGCTGAGGCCCTTCAAAAAATAAAGGACGCTGAAGATGAAATAATTGAAGGTGAGAAACTGATTCAAAAAATTCCTGACAGCTGGTTTGTATTTAACAGGGAAGACAACCCGGGATATTCGGGCTATAAAGATGATGCAGAAAGGATCGGGGCTGTGGCAAAAGTTTTTCCGCTGTTTTTCTTCCTGGTTGCGGCATTGGTATGCCTGACTACAATGACCAGAATGGTGGAGGAAGAACGGGGGGAAATTGGCATACTCAAAGCATTAGGCTACAGTACAATTACCATATCCTCCAAATATTTGACTTATTCATTGCTCTCCACATTTCTTGGCGCTTTACTTGGTGTAAATGTGGGCTTTAAACTGTTTCCGACCATAATAATGAATGCCTATGGAATAATGTACAACATACCCGACAGGTTAACGCCTTATCACAATGATTACGCGTTTGTTTCCATGTTACTTTCCGTCGCTTCAACGGTTTCAGCGTCGTTGCTTGCAACATTGCAGGAACTTCGCGCTACTCCGGCAGTACTGATTCAACCAAAGGCGCCAAAACCAGGGAAAAGGATCTTCCTTGAAAGAATTACTCCCTTATGGAACAGGCTAAATTTTTTGCATAAGGTTACTGCCCGGAATATATTCAGGTATAAACGCAGATTTTTCATGACGGTTATCGGGATTTCAGGCTGTACTGCCCTTCTTATAACTGCCTTTGGATTGAAGGACTCAATAAATGATATTTTAGACATACAATTCGATAAGATATTTGTTTACGATGGCCAGTTAATTATGGACACGGAAAAATCTCATGAAAAAAGCGCGAATGAGATTCTGGATAAAAATAAATATATCGAATCATACCTTCAGGTATTCAGTGAAAGTGGCAAAGCTTCTTTGGCAAAATCAGGCAAGGATTACGAGGTCAATTTGTATGTACCTGAAAGTACTGATATGTTAACGAATTTCATAAACCTGCATGACAGAACAAGCAAAAACAAAACTGAACTGACAAGTGACGGAGCAGTAATTACAGAAAAGCTTTCGAAACTTCTTCATGTGGGGGTCGGAGATACCATCCGGTACACTGACCCGGATAATGTAACTTATGATATTGTTATTACAGGTATAGCGGAAAACTATATTACTCACTATATATTTATGACCCCGGAATATTATTGGAGCATTACTGCAGAAAATCCATTATACAACTCTGCTGTATTTAATATTAATGAATCGGCGGATGTTGACGAAGATACTATTGCAGAAGAGTTGATGAAAGAGGACGTAGTGCTTGCTGTAGTAATGACGAGCAGTATTGCCGACAAGGTTAAAGATACCATGGAAAGCCTGGACTATGTAGTCATGGTTCTTATAATGTCGGCAGGTGCCCTTGCATTTGTGGTGCTGTATAATCTAACAAACATAAATATAACCGAAAGAATAAGGGAAATTGCAACAATTAAGGTGCTGGGCTTTAGGGACCAGGAAGTGACCGCTTACGTGTACAGGGAGAATATTATTCTGACGTTGATAGGAATAGTGTCGGGACTAATTTTTGGTTTTTGGCTTCATAGGTATGTAATACAAACCATG
>JAMOAC010000171.1 GCA_023621975.1 Bacillota bacterium
TTTTTAAAAGAGGAACTGGGTGAGATGTGTGAATTTGCACAGGAGAGCCTGTTGCTCCAGAGAGCTTCATCAGTGGCACAGCTTGCAGCTATAAGGTTTTCAGACAGAAAAGCTGAAAGCTGCTTTGACCTGGTTCCTTTTTATCTTAGAAAGTCGCAGGCGGAAAGAGAATATGAAAAAAAACATTGTACAAGCTGCGATGCGCAATGATCAGCCGTGAGGGTGTTATGGGATGATGTCCAATGTGGAGATAATAAAAACGACTCTTGAGCATCTTGACGATATAATGGTTATTGAAAAATTAAGTTTTACCATTCCATGGTCAAGGCAGTCATTTATAGATGAAATTACAAGGAATAAACTTGCAATTTACCTGTCTGCGTCCCTAAATAATACCATAGTGGGATATGCAGGCATGTGGAATGTATGCGGCGAAGGGCACATTACAAATATAGCTGTACATCCTGAATTCAGAGGGAACGGTATAGGAAGCCTTCTGGTGGAAGGTCTTATTGAAGAGGCTAGAAAGGCAGGTATTACACAGCTCACTCTTGAGGTGAGAAAGAGCAATTTAATAGCTCAAAAGCTGTATAGAAAATATGGTTTTGTTCCATGTGGTTTGCGTAAGTGCTACTATGCTGATAACAAGGAAGATGCAATCATAATGTGGAAGAATATGGAATAAATTTCATAAATTCTGTTTTCATGTAGTATGTGACACTTGCTTTTTAAGGAGGAACATATGTCAAAATTACAACTGATTGCTACTGCAGCGTTCGGTATAGAGTCCGTTGTAGGAAGGGAATTAAAGTGGCTGGGCTACACCGATCAGTTTATAGAAAACGGAAAGGTAACTTTTGCAGGAGATGAAGAGGCCATTTGCCGTACAAATCTTTGGTTGAGGACTGCTGACAGGGTACTTTTGAAAGTTGGCGAATTCAAAGCTGTAACTTTTGAAGAACTTTTTGAGAAGACAAAGGCGCTTCCGTGGCATGAACTGATACCTGAAGACGCAACATTTCCCGTTGAAGGTAAATCCATAGATTCGCAGCTGGCTAGTGTGCCTGACTGCCAGGCAATTGTCAAGAAGGCAATTGTTGAGAGTATGAAAAAGAAATATAAACGAGAGTGGTTTGAAGAAACCGGTCCTGTCTATAAAGTGGAAGTATCGTTACTGAAGGATATGGCTACCCTCACCATCGATACGAGTGGACCGGGACTACATAAGAGGGGCTACAGAAAGCTGGTGGGCAATGCGCCTCTCAAGGAGACACTTGCCTGCGCAATGCTGCTTATCAGCAGATGGAGGGGCGACAGGGTACTTCTGGACCCTTTCTGCGGATCGGGAACAATTCCAATTGAAGCTGCGCTGATAGCCAAAAACATTGCGCCCGGGCTTAACCGGAGTTTTGCAGCCGAGAAATGGGGGATGATTCCCGAAAAATTATGGAGCAGAGCGAGAGAAGAGGCCAAAGACGCAATAATAAATGATATCGAACTGCACATACAGGGTTCGGATATTGATGAGAATGCCATAAGCCTTGCACGTTATCATGCAAAACAAGCAGGCGTGGATAAGTTTATTCATCTGCAAAGGCGCGATGTTGCTGAAATAAGTTCCAGACGCAAGTATGGATTTATAATATGCAACCCCCCGTATGGAGAGCGCCTGGGTGAAAACCGTGAGGTTGAGAATCTGTACAGGCTGATGGGCAAGGTATTTAAAAAATTTGATACATGGTCATTTTATATAATTACTTCCCATCCTGAATTTGAAAGATTGTTTGGGCGAAAGGCCGATAAAAAAAGAAAACTGTATAACGGAAGAATCATGTGCAATTATTATCAGTTTTTCGGGCCTCCGCCACCAAAGAAAAGTGATATTTAAAAATACTCCGGCCGTAGGTGTTCGATTCAATTATTGTTTAATTTGATAAGAAAGGCTTGAAATGTGGTAATTATTATTATATCATATTAGAAATATCGTTTAGTAGCATGGTAGAAAGGTAGATCAAAATGGTTATAAAAGTGAGCAAATCCAAGCCCAGTGGGAAAGTTGAAATCCCAGGGTCCAAGTCCCATACAATCAGGGCATTATTCATAGCAGGTTTGGCTGACGGCCAATCAGAGATTATCAAGCCCCTGTTATCGTCTGACACGCTTTCTGCAATTGAGACATGCAGAGCATTAGGGGCAGAAATCAAAATGGAAGCTGACAGGTTAATTGTTAGTGGAACAGCAGGGAAAATAAAGACTCCCGATGATGTAGTAAACGTTGGAAACTCGGGGACAACTTTAAGGTTTGGTGTTGCTTGTGCGGCACTTGGCAATGGCTACGCTGTCTTTACAGGCGATCACCAGATAAGAAGAAGGCCTATGGGTCAGCTCCTTGAGGCATTAAACAACCTTGGAGCCCACGCATTTTCCACCCGCAATAACGGTTCGGCTCCGGTGGTTGTGAAAGGACCTGTTAAAGGCGGCAGGACGGACTTGGACAGTGTTACCTCTCAATATCTTTCAGCCCTGTTATTGAGCCTGCCTCTTGCAGAAAATGATTCTGAAATTAATGTGGTCAGGCTTAATGAAGTTCCTTATGTCGAGATGACATTGTGGTGGCTTGACAGGCAGCATATTAAGTACCACAATGATAACTTTAAATCATTTCGTATAATCGGCGGACAAAAATACAGTGCTTTCAGCACTGTTATACCCGGCGACTTTTCTTCAGCCACATTTTTTGCAGTGCTTGCAGCCATATCGGGTGAGGAATTTATTCTTGAAAATCTTGACATGTCAGACCCTCAAGGCGATAAGAGAATTTTTGACGTTCTTGAAAGCATGGGGGCAAAGGTATCGGTACAAAATAATTCAATACTGATAAAAGGAGACAAACTGATTGGCAGAGAGATTGATATGAATTCCATGCCCGATGCGCTTCCGGCATTTGCGGTGGCAGGGTGTTTTGCGGAAGGGGAAACCAGGTTGGTGAATGTCCCCCAGGCAAGGCTCAAGGAGACAGACAGGATACATGTAATGTACCAGGAGTTAAAAAAGATGGGGGCATCTATTGAGGAATTACACGATGGCCTGGTTATAAGGCAAAGCAGGCTGAAAGGTTGTTATGTTAGCGGACATCATGACCATAGAGTGGTTATGGCTCTTGCCATAGCCGGGCTGAATGCTGAAGGAGAGACGACAATCGATACCGCAGAAGCGGTAAACGTTACATTCCCGGAATTTGTAGATTTAATATATAACTGTGGTGGAAAAATATTTTGGAAAGGAGATGATAAAAAATGATGGGAAACACTTTCGGAAGGATGTTTAGAGTTACTACCTGTGGCGAATCTTACGCAGGAGGTTTTCGCAAGAATCTCAATATACCAAAAGAACTGTACGGAGGACTTATAACAATAGTTGACGGGGTTCCTCCGGGAATAAAATTAACTGCCGATATGATCCAGCAGGAGCTTGATAAGCGCAGGCCCGGGCAGTCTGAGCTGGATTCTCCCAGAAAAGAGATAGATAGGGTTTATATTTTCTCAGGAGTAATGGAAAACGATTTAACTACAGGTGCTCCTGTAGGAATGATTATACCCAACGTAGACATCGAAGATATTCACATTGAGCAGTACAGAAGCTATAAGGATGTGGTAAGGCCGGGACATGCTGAATATACATACTTCAAAAAATACGGGGAATATGCCGACTGGGTAGGAGCAGGTCGTGCTTCAGGAAGAGAGACGGCTTCCCGTGTTGCAGCAGGGGCTGTTGCAAAAGCAATACTGGATCCCCTGGGAATTGACGTTATTGCTTTTGTAACGGAGTCAAACGGCATAAAAGCCGGCCCGATAACCTATGAGATGGCGAAAGCCAACTATAGAAAAAATGAATTGAACTGTCCTGATCTTGAAAAAGCTCGTGAAATGATAGAAGATATTTTGAGAGTGAAAAGAGAAGGAGATACCTGCGGCGGTGTTGTAGAGATCATTGCAAGAGGCGTTCCTGCAGGGCTTGGCGAACCGGTATTCGATAAATTGAGCGCTACTATTGCACATGGATTAATGTCTATTGGTGCAATAAAAGGACTTGAGTTTGGAGCCGGATTTGAGCATGCCAAAATGAGGGGTTCTGAGTCCAATGACAGGCCGTATCTGGATAAATCCACCGGAAGGGTAAGATTCAGAACCAACAATGCAGGCGGATTGCTGGGAGGCATTTCAAACGGTGAGGATATAAGAATCAGGGTTGCGGTAAAGGCCACTCCTACCATCTCCATTCCACAGGAAACGGTGGATATGGAAAAGGAGGAAGATGTGGTACTCGAACCTATAACCCGCAGGGATCCGACTCTGCTGCCAAGAATTTATCCCGTATGCGAAGCCATGGTGAGAATTGCAATAGTGGATGCTCTTCTCATGGCAAAGGGATACCGAGCAATTTCAAACATATCTGAAAAATGGGACAGACTGTAAAGGAAGAGTGCGAATGGGGATATTTCTTGAACATTAAGAAATGTCCCCGTTTATTGCTGCTTAGAAGATTTTGTACAATAATTGTGTTGAAATAATACATAAAAAGAGGATTTATATATTTTTTTGTAGAATATAATATAATAAACTTATTTGGAATTATGGTCTATTACAGTTAATTGTTTGCAAATTTTTTTATTGATAAATCAACCCTATTATTATAATGGGAGTTGCAAATTTGTGATGGCTGAAATGATATCTGTATTGATAGCAGATGACAACATTGAGTTTGGAAATTTGACAAGCGAATATATGGCAAAGCAAGAAGATATAAAGATTGTGGGGATTGCCCATGACGGACTTCAGGCTGTTGAAATGATAAAAACGTCCATGCCTGATGTGGTGATACTTGATATTATCATGCCGAACCTGGACGGAATAGGAGTACTTGAAAGAATAGCCAGCATGCAGCTTAAATCAAGGCCAATTATTATTATTCTTTCTGCGTTAAATCAGGATGGAATTATTCAGAAAACAATATCGCTTGGTGCAGATTACTATATTGTAAAACCGTTCGACCTGGGTGTTCTGGTTTCACGGATACGTCAGATTTATAATGAAAAAAGCCATATGTTTTCTGCCTGCGACGGCATTGCAGGTGAGCGATTTCTTTTGCATAATAACAGGCCGATACCTTCTGCCAGTAGTCTTGAAGTAAATATAGCCAGGCTATTAAAAATACTGGGAATTTCTCCTCACATGACAGGGTATAAATATCTGAGGGAAGCAGTAAAATTATCACTGGAAGAGTCAGGGAAAGTAAAACGTTCTGTTACAAAAGTAATATACCCGGCAGTAGCTGAGAAATACGGTACGTCACCGCAGAAGGTGGAACGTGCAATAAGAAATGCCATTGAATGTGCGTGGCAAAGGGGAAACCCGCATGGATTGGAAATATTGTACGGATGCCAGATAAATTTCAGACGCGGCAGGCCCACTAATTCCCAATTTATTGCCATGGTATCCGACAGGCTCAGAATAATGGGAGTCAAGAATGAAGAACAGAAGTAAGGTAAAGTAGAAAAAAAGCAGAAAAATGTCACATAGAAGGCAAAAATATAAAGCCTTACACTATGTAAGGCTTTATATTTCGATTTGACTTATTTATTTCTTGTTAACTTTATCCTTTAAACCTTTACCTGCTTTGAATACTGGTGCATTTGATGCAGGAATAACGATTTCTGCCTTAGTTTGCGGATTTCTACCCTTTCTTTCTGCTCTTTTTCTTACTTCGAATGTACCAAATCCAACGAGAACTACCTTGTCGCCAGCCTGAAGAGCTTCTTCAACAGACTCTATGAAAGCGTTGAGAGCAGCTTCGCTGTTCTTTTTGTTCAAACCAGATTTAGCAGCGATGGAGTTTATTAAATCAGTTTTGTTCATACACAAACCTCCTATTTTTGGAATTCGACATTATTTTATACTGAAAGAAGCATGGTGTCAAGCTTTTAGCAATAAAATAGTCATGAAGACCTATTTTTTTAAAGATTAAGCATTCACGACATTATTTTACAAATAAAACAAACCATATTTTATACTGGAATTAATTGCTGGGAATTACTTTTATTTCAACATTATCCAGCAATGACTTTAACTCTTTATAGAAATTGTTTTCCTTGCGGTCATCGGCAGATTCTCCCATGATTATGCAGTCAATATTGTTTTGCCTTGCAAAATCGGAAATTGTCCTTGCAATCTCATCTGATTTAAGTACGGACAAATCTGCTCCAACTGATTTAGATATGTTGAACAGATATTCTAATGCCTCACCTTCTTTTTT
>JAMOAC010000508.1 GCA_023621975.1 Bacillota bacterium
GGAAGCGGCATAGGCTGCCAAAAGATAGTCCGTATCGCTGAAGTTGGGGTCTTCCCTGTCGTCGAGTTCGCGCATGCTGTCAATCTGCCTTTTTACCTCCTGCTCTATCTCCGGGTAGAGCTCATCCAGGTAAACCGTTTCTTCGGATGTCTGTTTCCGCAGAACCAGCAGTACGGTACCCTTTACATAGTTACCTTCCTTTAGCCCTCCTGACTCGGTTTCCGTAGCAATGTTCCATGCTGCGGTGACACGCAAACCTGCCGCCCAGAGAATTAAGGTCAAGACTGCCCACACGCTCACATTTTGGTGGGTAAACATGACAATCTGCATGCCGTTGTCAGGCATGTGCCTGGCCAAGTTGCGATAAATCTCCACCATGCTCTGGTTGAAGCTTTCGCCCGCTCCTCTCACCGCAAGGGCCCTTTTACTGTCAGCATACCAATCAGGGAAGATGTCAAGGAGCATCTTTTTGTCCCATGCCAGGAAAAATTCAGACAGCTCATGGTAGTTGACGGCATCCGCATACGGCGGGTCAGTAAGCCAAATGTCCGCTGTATTGTCAATTTGCCGGGAGTCAGCAGTTTTTAAAGCTATAAAGTCATGCCTGATTGCAAAGTTGTTTATGGAAAACAACCAGCTGTTTTTTAAATTTATAAGCCCCCGGGTTCCATAATTGAAAAGGGTGTTTAATGCCTGATTTAGAAATGTATTTTGTGAATTCTCTACTCCTGCACCCGAGTGCCATACTCCTAATTTTGAGTTCCAGTCACAGCACTTGTTCACCCCCAACAGGCCCACGACTTTCTCTTTCTGTGTCCTTGCATGACGGTCCGTTAATTCCATCAGCAGCCCGTGCACCAAAAGCTGCCTGGGGTTGAACAGCTGGTGCCAGTATGTCCAGCCTCTTTCCCTTATTACCTGGCTGGTATTATATCCTTCTTCAATCCTGCTGCTGGGAATATACCCCTTCTCCTGCCACTCTGCAAACCTTTCCTCCAACAGCCGGATTACTTTCCTTTCCCTTTCCATGTCACCTTCGCTGGGCGCTGTGTAGTACCTTTCACTCCTTACGATTCCGCTTTCATCTGCATACTCCCTTTCATACCTCACACAGTAGAGCCGCTCCTGGAATACATCCTCAGCACGGGGCACAAACTCTTGCGCTTCCCAGCGGCGCAGACCGTATTCTATCGTACCGTCTTCATTCCTCCTGTCCCTGCGTATGGCTGTTATTGGTGTGGAGTTGCGGCAGTGAGGACAGTACAGGCTGTTGCCCCTTATCGTTGCCATTTTCTCTGCCTGTTCCATCTCCTCCCTGCCGACCCCTGATTTTATTTCTATCTCAAACCTCTTTCCTGCCTCATTTTCCTTTAATATCGCTACCGTCTTCGTACCTTTCCCGATTACCCATGAAGGCGCCAATGGCACCCGCCAGCCGCACTCAGGACACACTGTCTCGTTACAGTAAAGGTATGAGTTCGCCCTGTGCCCTTCTTCGTTGTGCTCTATGCCCCATTCACTGATCTGCCTGTCCGCAAGTTCAAATATCTTTTCCTGGAACTCCCTTATCTCCTTTATCTCTTCTTCACTGCTTCCGTTGATGTTGAGCGCCGCCCAGGTCAGAAGCATGGCTATGGGGTTCAGGTCAGACGCATATACATCACAACCCATCCTCGCCGCTTCAAAGGGTACGCTTCCCCCACCGCAAAAACAGTCTCCCACTACAGGTATTTTGCCAAACCTTCTCACACCCAGTTCCTGCACAAGTTCCTGGAGGTTTGAAGCGTTGGTCCCAAGATATTCGTTTATCTTTTCCCACTCACTTTCCGGAAGATTGTCAACCTCTTCAGGCCTTTTACAGTATGTGAGCTTCTGGTCATAGGACAGCCTGTTGAAAACCAGCCGCTGCAGCTTTTCCCTTTCTTCCCTGCTTATCCCTTTGCGGTAGGATATTTTGCCGTTATCCTCTTCAAAATACCTTTTTCTCTCTCCGGCAGTGAGATTGTCATAAATCTCCTGCACGGGTATGGATTTATATTTCCTCAGCCACAGCCCTTCTTCATCCATGGTCAGTATTTTCAGGAAAATTTCCCTGTCCTTCGCAGGGTTGTCGCCGGCTGGCATCAGCAGCCCCAAAAGCGCTGTCCTGACAAGAATAAGGGGCTTTCTGCCCCACCATTTTCCAAGCCCTGTAAGGGTTTGTCCAAGGTTTGCCTTCCTTTCCTTGTAGCTTTCCTTTGATACCTTGGATACCGGAAATTGCACTTCTATGAACGATTGCTCAGAATAAGTCATTTCCACACCGCCATCTTCTGCTGTCTGTTTTATTGCTTTGTCTAATTGCCGTTGCCTGTTTACTTGCCTCACATAATCACTGTTGCCTGTACTTGCCACATCTAATCATCTATTTTTCTGCCGATTAAAAAATCAAAAAGGTCCATTTGTCTATTGGTCTCTTCCACAGGGTTTTCTGTCAGGGCATATCTGACAGCTTTCCGCCAGCCTCTCTTGTCTTTCAGTCCTCCTGTGGCCGCATTGGTCATTGTAAAGAGCCACCAGCGTTCCTCCGGGCTTAACCCCAGCCAGTTTTTAATAGCAGTCGGAATAACCGAGGGGTCACAATCCTCAATTGCCCAGGCCAAAAGCACCATTTCTTTCCCAAAAAGTCGCTGGACGGGTACTTGCCCGATATGCCATTTGCCAACAGGAAGTTTTTCTTTTTTCAATCTGCTGTTAAATTCATCTTTCAGGGTACTTTCTATAAGTTTCCATTTGTGTTTGCCCAGCTCCACCTTTGGCTTGTCAGTTTTATAATTAATAGTTTGTACCTCTGTATTATCCTGCCACTCGAAACGCTCGAATATAATTACCATCCCTCCATTACCGCGGGGAATAACCACCAGGAAATGGTGCTGGGACTCAGCAGGATCAAATCCAAAACCGAGTATTCGCCTTCTTTCCGACATTATTGAACAATCTCCTGTTCTTTAAAATCTTGTAATGATTTTTTCTGTGCGGCCACCCAGTCAAGAAATTCCTGGCCCGAGGCAAACCGCACTGTACCATAATCCAGGCTTATGTTTACTTTGCCTTCAGACATAATATTATTTCTTACTGCATCTATACTGTTTTCCAGGCGCTCTATCTCCACTATCATGGAAGAATCAACGGTCAGCTCGACCCATCCTTTTTCTCCTCCGCCCTCATCTACCCTGTACAAGGTCACAATTACATCGGAAAGCTTTGCACCGTGTTTCTTCAGTAAGCCTAGCTCCTGGTAGGTCTCAGCCGTATCACTGGTTTTGCGCCTTCTATGCAGTTTCAGGGGTTTTTCTTTGTCAATGGCTATACTTTCCCCTTTTGCCCAGTCTATCTTTATTTGGAGAATTTCAGAATAAATACCCCGGGCTTCGGCAACTGCCAGAACAAAAGTAGAGCCTTTCGGGACGATAATCTCTCCATCGTAAATTCCGCCGTATTCTTTGGGATTTGAACCGTCTGTAGTATATCTAATTCTGGCTGCAGGTGCTGACAATAGTTCCACGACCTTGTCATCACCCCTTTCAAATATCCTGTACCTGAGGGTAATTTTATTCTGCCACTCCACGGGGTCACCCGTTTCATGCTCTCCAGTGCTGTCTACGCATAAAAAGGACAGTTTCAATTCGCTTGTTTTGAATTCGTTCAGGTTCTCTATCAGGTTTGAAGCAGTCGTTGCAGGTGCCCCAATTTCGTAGTAAACTCTGTCTCCATACTGAGGAATAATCTTAAGGGTCGTCTCACCCGTCAAATCATCCCTGCGGAGCTCCTGGATCAGGACATTTGTTTTTTCTTTCGGGAAAGGAGGTTTTTCTATATAACCGCCATGCTCGCGCCAGATGCCCTTTTTCAGCATATCATCCTTTAAATCATCCAAAGCCCTGGGCAAGTGCCACTGCCATACCGGGTTGGTAGCAGCACGTTCCTTAACATCACCCCAGCGCATTTCCTTCTGGGTAAACAAGCGGCTCTCGCATTTTTTCCTGAAATTGTCATCAGTCACATCAACAGTAAACTTTTGCCTCTGCAAAAGAACATCCCTGACCTGTTTTTCTCCGTTGTAATCATTGCCTGTAAATTCCATGAAAAAGTCTGCCTTAAGCAATCCTGTTTTGGCAGGATAATATAACTGAACGAACGTTTCTCTGGCAGCCTGCAGCAGTTCAAGCTTGATCCTGTCCCGTTTTTCCTGGGCCTTTTGATATTGGGGATCGTTGGCAGATACTTTTTCTTCTTCCATTCTGGCAATAATTTCATTGATCGCCCTGTGTTCCTTGGCAGCATGATAGAGCTTGTCCATAGTGCTTCTGGTGCCTGATAAAAACATCACCCTGTTCTTATAGCGTTCGTTTTCGTAAAATTTCTGTAAATCAGGGTGCAGGCCCATTCCGCCCGCATAGGGTTCAAAAAGGACAAGGCTTACTTTGTCCTGTGAAAGCCTGATTTCATCAACTGCAGGAAAAACAAGCACTTCCTGATAGCAGTCTCCTAATGTCGGTTTGAACTTTTCCTCCAGGAATGTTCTTAATTCCTTTTTAGCACTTTCGTTATCGTAGGAATCTACAAGAGAATTCAATTCAGCAACAAGGTTTTTGGTATTTTTGAAATAGATTCTGCCATCCCTGTCAGTAAAGAGATACCATGCCCTCATGACAAATTCGTCCAGGGCCTTTTTGACCCTTGTAATATCTTTTCCCGGTTCGCACAAATACCCTATTGTCTCCTGCAGTGAAAGGCCCAGAAGTGCATTTGGAATATCGGCAAGGGATGCCACCAGGATCAATTTGGCCAATTCCTGCATATAAGTTTCTTTCACAGTCGCATCAATAATCTCGGCTACAGCCTTTCCGCCGGCTGCAATATCGTGGGCAATGGCATTGGTAAGGGAAGGCTTTATCTGGGTAATCGCCGTAAGCATTTCATGGTCGTTCAGGTCAAAATCATATACATTAACCAGGTACTTTTCCTTAGCCTTTGGCTTTTCCCCTCTGTACAGCTGGGAAATTATAATCCTCATAATGCGGATCAGGCCACGTGTCTGCTGGAAGCCCGGGTTTTCCTTAAAGCGGGCATACAAGTCCCTGATGGAGGGGTGAAATGGGTAGGAATCCTTGATCCCTACAAAAACCTGTTCCGGAGACAGACTGGTATAACCCATCTGCCTTGCTTCAAGGACGGATTGTTTATATGCATTTGCAATATTGTTTATTTCGCTTTCATCAGGAAGCTCCTTAAAAAGCCTTTTTCTCAGGATATGGTATACTTCATCCGATGTGCTGCTTACAGGCTCAATATTCAAAGCGGAACGGTTAACCTCGTTTTCCAGTTCCTTGAAAGATGACTGCAGCAGCTCACTTCCGCTCTCGTATGTAGCTTTCAGGTCTGAAATAACAAGGCATACGTTGGAAAGTTCCTCTTTGCCCAATGCATTGAACAGGTTGGCAAGTGCAGTTGTTGTTACAGTAGCCAGATTAGAGTCGCCGATGGTTTTCGCCTTTGCATTTTCCAGGTAGGGTGGCAGCTCATCCAGCAAAATAAGAAGCGGTTCGCCTTTTAACAGGTTAATCCATGCCGTCTGCCCGGGCGCCTGCAGAGGGCTGTAATAATCCTTAAACACTTCTTTTTTGCCCAACTGTTCGGCAATAGCCCCCCATATACCGTACGGTGCATCGCTTTCTCTTCCGGTAAATGCCACAACCTTGATTTTCCCAAGATGGCTGTCTTTGAATCTGTCACCTATTACTTTCGGCCTGAATTCAGGATACCTGGCCAAAAGCCCCAGGGCAATCATATTGTGTGTTTTTCCACCGCCCATGGACTGGGTAAGTTTGATCAGGCCAGTAGCTCCCTGCCTGTGGAAGCGCTTAAAAGCCGTTTCCAGCAAAACTTTCATTCCTTCCGTCAGGAAGTTTTCCTCAAAAAAGCGATGGGGGTCAATTCGGTTTTCAATTAAATCAGTCAGGTCCAAAACGTCATCCCTTTGCGTTTCATCAAAGACGCTTTCCCTTGGCGTACAGAGTTCAAACAAGGTTTTCACTTTATTAAACTCCTCTCTTGGTCTATTTAATTACGGTTAAGTATTAAATGTCACATTAATCCTAATTCCGCAACCATTTTTTATCAATAATGGAGATAACCGATCTGTTTCATGTTATAGTCTCAAGTAGTGGTGTAAATTTCGTGGAGGCTAATTGACAAAAGTAACCACGATATGATTTCTACTTTATTAGGGAAACAAAACAAAACAAATAAAGTAGAGGAGG